>NZ_JALGRS010000020.1:0-45066 GCF_022815565.1 Rathayibacter sp. VKM Ac-2926
GATGCGTGTGTGGTAACCCACATCGTCCCGGAGGTCTTCTTCTACGTCACCCGTTCACAACGTCCCGAGGAACTACACCTAGAGATTCCGGTCGGCGGAGGTCAGCGGCGCTCCGGCGACGCTCAACGCGAAGGACTTCAGGTCGTTCGGGTCTTGGCGGTGGGGTCGAGGGAGCGGATGACGGTCTGGGTGGAGATGGTGGTCGGCGCGTAGGAGTGGCCGATGGCGAAGGCGGTGGTGGTCAGCATTCCGTCGCTGATGCGGGTTCGGCTTGGGATGCCGGGCAGCGGCCACTGCTGCGGGGTCTCGCCGTCGGCGCCGGTCAGCACCGCATTGAAGTTGGTCAGCGAAGCCGCGCGTAGAGGGGCCGGAGACGACCGAAACCTTGTTCTGCGTACTGGGCAAGCATTCGCTGACTCTGTTGCCGATCTCTGTCTCGGCCGAGGCGGCTGGGGCCAATCGACCGTGCGCGACTTGAGCGAGCCTGCGTAGTTCTGCTCATTTCGAGAAGTCAACCTCCGCGATCACTGAAAGTACTGCCATGCTTCCCGCGCGGTGCGCTCTGCAGCGCCCCTGGAATGCACGGAGACAGTCATGCCTCGCTCTGCCCGCCTGTTCTCACTCGCCCTCTCGGCGCTTCTGGTCGGCGGAATGGTCGCCGTCGCGCCGAGCGCCGTGGCTGAGACGGCCGCCCCGCTCAACTCGTCCATCGAGCCGGCGCCGCACGACCGACCGCCCGTCAAAAGGCCACCCGTCCCGAAGGTGAACTCGGAGTCGCCTCAGGCTCGAGTCGCCGCCGGCCCTCCGGCGAACGACAGCATGGCCTCGGCGACCGTGATCCCGGCGCTTCCGTTCGTCACCTCCAGCGCTCCCTACTACGGCGCCACGCTCGAGGCGAACGAACCGACGTCCTGCCGGACGACAGATCCCGACCACAGTGACTACTACTCCGACGTCACCGAGTCCGTGTGGTTCCGCTACACCGCGACGGCCCGGCAGACGCTGACCCTTCAGGGCTACGTCGGCGACAACTACTCGGCGGTCAACGCCTACCCGGCCGGCGAGCTCGCGGAGCTCAACCGCGTCGCCTGCGTGGAGACCGAGTTCCGCGAGACCAACTATCTGCAGGTCGAGACCGGGAAGACCTACTACTTCCAGGTCGGTGTCGCCTTCGGCTGGTACTCGGGAGATCCCGACCCCGCCACCCCGAGCGACCTCGTCCACCTGAGCATCACCGCGAGCCCTCCTGTCGCAGGCACCACCGTCGCTTCCGCGACGGCCATCCCCTCATTGCCCGCGTCCATCTCGGCCTCGAACGCTCAAGTCGATTCGAACTGGTACACCCCCTACGACTCCTGCTCGAAGATCGAAGTGATGAGCGGCAGCGTCTGGTACCGCTATCGGGCGCCGGTGACTCAGAACGTGCAGGTCGACCTGCGGCAGAGCGCGCCCGGGCAGGCCTTTATCGTCTACAACTCCGACGGCGCGAACCCCACCTACGTGGAGACCTGCCCCCGGCCCAACGGCGAGACGGACTACGAGGGTGGAACCGCCGCTCTGGATCACTTCACGGCGGAGGCGAACCGGACGTACTTCATCCAGGTTGCGAGCAGCCATTCGAGCGGCAGCGCCTACACGTTGAAGCTCGCGGCCGTCTCCGGGGTCTTTGCGACCTCGGTTCCCACCGTCACCGGCACGGCAGCGGTCGGGGGAGAACTGACGGTCGAGGCACCGGCGTGGACGCCCGAGCCCAGCTACTACCGGTACGAGTGGTTCCGCAACGGCACCCGCATCGACTACGCGAACAACGCCACCTACTGGCCGACGGCCGAGGATGCGGGCACCAAGCTCACCGCCTCGGTCACGGGCAGCCGCACCGGCTACGTCTCCGCGACGACCACGAGCGCCCCGGTCGCCGTTGCGGCGCCGCTTCTCACCCTCATGCCCACCCCGACGATTTCGGGCACCACCACCGTGGGTTCGACGCTCACCGCGAACCCGGGTACCTGGGATGCCGGTGTCACCCTGAGCTATCAGTGGAAGAAGAACGGCGGCAGCTACATCTCCGGGGCGACGGCGAAGACGTACGTCCTCCAGCCGGCCGACGCCGGCACGACGCTGACCGTTTCCGTGACGGGAACCAAGGCGGGCTACTCGCCTGCCACGAAGACCAGTGCCACCACCGCGGTCGTCACGAATGCTGCCGCGATCACCGGTCTGACCCCGACGATCACAGGGACCGCGACGGTCGGGCAGAAGCTGACCGCCGTCGCGGGGACGTGGAGCCCCGCTCCCGTCACCCTCGCGTATCAGTGGAAGCGCGCGGGTGTTGCCATCACCGGGGCCACCGCTTCGACCTACACTCTGGTCGCCGCGGACTCCGGCGCAGCGGTGACCGTCTCCGTGATCGGGACGAAGAGTGGCTACGCGAGTGTGACGAAGACGAGCGCGGCGGTCACCGTCAAGGCTGCCCTGCAGACGCTGATGCCGACGCCGACCATCACCGGGACCAAGACCGTCGGCGCGACGCTCACCGCCCAAACGGGCACCTGGGACGCGGGGACGACGCTCACCTATCAGTGGAAGAAGAACGGCGGCGCGTACATCACCGGCGCGACCGCGAAGACCTACGTCCTCAAGGGCAGTGACGCCGGCGCTACCCTCACCGTGTCCGTGACGTCGACGAAGCCGGGCTACTCGCCGGCGACCAAGACCAGCGCCACGACGGCCGCGATCGCCGCCGGCACGCTGACGTCGGCGACGCCGACCATCTCGGGCACGGCGGCCGCCGGTCAGACGCTCACCGCAGCCCCGGGCGCGTGGGGCCCGAGCCCCGTGACCTACGCCTACCAGTGGAAGCGCGGTACGACCGTGATCTCCGGCGCGACCGGAGCGACGTACACGGCGACTGCGGCCGACGTCGGCGCGAGCCTGACCGTCGCCGTCACCGGATCCAAGACGGGGTACACGAGTGTCACGAAGTCCAGCGCAGCGAAGGTGATCACCAAGGGCACGCTCGCCGCCCCGACCCCGACCGTCACGGGCACGAAGAAGGTCGGCTCCACCCTGACGGCCGTCGCCGGCACTTGGGGCCCGGCTCCTGTCTCGCTGAGCTACCAGTGGTACCGCTCGGGCACACTGATCAGCGGCGCGACGACTGGTACCTACAAACTCGTCACCGCTGACAAAGGGAAGACCATCACCGTGAAGGTGACCGGGACGAAGACGGGCTACACCACCACCGCGAAGACGAGCGCGGCGACGGCGGCCATCGGCTGATCCACATGGGCTCGGCGTCCTCGCCTTTGTCGAGGACGTCGAGCCCATCGATCGATCCCCAGTCGGCCATGCTCGCTGCAGGCTGAGGTCCATCGGCAGAGCGAGAGCTGGCTCCGGATGGCCCGGTCGTTGCCGCATTCCGGTCGTCGGCGAGTCGACTCGAACGGTTCCACTCGGCTTCTAGACACGGTCGAAATTCATGAGGCCGCAGAGGGTGCGCCTAGCGAGTCCCGGTCAACCCTCTTCCGCGGCATGAGCAGCCATAGAATATGGAGGTGTCATCCTCTCTAACGCAGGACGACGCGGTCGCCAGGTACTTGAAACGGTCAGCCCTGATCCCGCGTGTCGCATTTGCTGTCGTCCTCCTAGTCCTGATTGCCGGAATCATTCTGACGTCAACACTTGCCGTTCGCGCAGGAGAGTTGTCTGCTCAGTCCGCCGCTGCTGATGTCGCGCTCGCTGACTCGTCGTCAGTTCTTGCGGACGCGGAAAGCAAGCTCAAAGGCGCTCAGAACGCGGAGATCATCGCGCAGAACGACATGGAGGGGGCGCTCCAAAGGAACGCCCAAACATACGATCTCGAGATCGCTCGCGGAGTCGAGAACGGAAGCATTCCAGCTCCCGTTTGGCCAGCCAGTTTCGGCTACGACGCGGAGCTGAAGGCGAAAATGGACGCAGCGGACATTGCGGCACGAGAGCCGTTCATCATTGCCACAGAAGCCGCTGACTCCGCTGAGCGTCGCCTCGCCGAGGTGCGCGAAGACAACGCGGCAACCCTCGGCACTGCGATGGCGCTGAGTGCGGACGCTGAAGAAGCCCGATCTCAGGTGATCGGCGTCGGTGCGGCGTCGGCGATTGCGGTAGCGGTGTTCCTGATTGTGTGGTTCATTCTGTCAACGCTGACGGCCAGGGCTCGCGCCACGATGACGCTTCAGAGCAGACCTCGTTCCGTGAATCACTCCTGATCCCGCCGAGCGTCGCGGAAAATCCAACTCAGGTGCTGGTACTGGTGCTACACGATCGAGCCAGGGTTTCCCGGCGTCTCGGGAGTATCGAGCGCTCGCAGTCCTGCCCGGGCCAAAGCTTCCGGCTGAGCGAAGCTCGCCCGCGCGGGCGGCCCGTGCGATTGCACCTCGATCTCGGACGATCACCGTTGCGCCGTGTTGCCGCGGGGCAATCGTGTCCGAGGACTCACGCCCTCGGTCTGTCGATCCGAGTCAGCAGGGCGTGATGTTGCCGGCGTCGCGGGAAAGGGTCAGCTCACTGCCGAGAACCCTGGCGGTGTCGATGTGGAGACGCTTCAGCGAGACGACTGTGTCGGCGGGGACGCAGGTGGGTCGGCTGAGGGTGATCGGCCGATTCTGGCTCGCCGCGACCACCGAGCCCGAGAGTGCGTCCGCGAAACCCTCACCCGATGCCAGGTAGGTCGTGTCGAGGAGGTTCCCGAACCAGGAGCTCTCGTTGATCAGCCAGCTCGTCTCGTAGCGGTCGGCACCGCCTATCCGCTCCGTGTACCGGAAATCGCCGGAGGAGATCAGTTCGTTCTCGATCCCTGCCGAGATCGAGGGCGTTTGTCCGATCACGACGGCTCGGGCGGCGTTCAGGCTGCTGAGAAGTGTTCTGGTCGGTCCGTCGAGCTGGTTTCGGGCGCCGTCGACGAGCAGGACGGGGTGCCCGATGCTTCCGGCGACCGGCGCGACGGAGAGAGCGTCGGGGAAATTGTTGCCGGTGGCGAGGTACACCTTGTCGAAGCCGTTCGTGTCGGAGGAGAAGCCGTCCGTGACGATCTTGCGCGACGTGTCGTAGCGGTCGGTTCCGCCGATCCGCTCGATGTTCCGGACGAGCGCGTCGATCTGCGAGTAGACGGCGTTCGAGACGGTTGCGTCGCTGCCGACGATCACGGTCCTCTTGGGAGCGAGCCGGCGGATCTCGTTCGCCACGACGGAGGGCAGCGCGAGCGGGTCTGTGAGCAGGAGTGCTCCGTCCTGCTTGGCGGCTGCAGGGGCGGCACTCAGCGCGTCGGCCCAGCTCGCGCCGCTGGCGATGTACAGCACGGGCACTCCGGCGCCGAACGTCTGCGTCGCCGCGACGGAGGTGCCGTAGCGATCCGATCCCTCTACGCGGGTACTTGAGAAGGAGTAGGCGGACGGGGAGAAGTCGAACCCTCGACCTCCCGGCTCTCCCGCGCTGATCGGTTGCGCGGCTTCGAGGTTGCTGGCGTTGTTCCAGTACTCATCACCGACGGACGGGATGACCTCTCCATACGGCGCCTCGACGAGACGCACGACGCAGTCATCGCACCCGACGTCCGAGATCACGTAGTCCGCAGTCTTGCCGCTCTCCACGGTCACTTCGGCGTAGTTTCCGATCTGGAAGGCGTAGCCAGGCTCTTCGGACGGGCCCCAGGCAGTGACGCTGTAGAAGTGCGTCCCGGGTACGTCCGCAGGCGCGGTGATCGTCCCCCTGATGGTCGGCTCCACTGGCTCTTCAGCAGCAGTGGCCGGGGCTATTCCGATTCCCGACACGACCAGAGCACTGATCGCGGCGGATGCCAGCAGGAGCGCTCGGAGGCGACGGACGGGGTGACGATGAAGACTCATGTGACGCTTCCGATGGTGCGGCTCTCGTGAGGGACACGATGTCCTGAGCGTAGAGGGGATGACGTTGTTTTCGTACCCCCGTCTTGCCCCGTTGTCGACGAAGGCGTCGCACTATTCACCATTGGGTTCCGTGCAGGACTCAGGCATCTCGTGAAGAAGATCTCGGCGACGCGCAGGGAGTGATTCGCGTGATTCCAGAAGAATCTCCTACGGGCTCTAGTGATCACGACCTTCTGCAGACCGCTTCAGTGCACCTGGGCGCCGCGCGAAGTGTGGGCAACGGATCTCAGCAGCTCGTCGAGCGCATATCGCTCTCCGAATCAGCCCCGGACGACCGACGGTGACCAGGCGTGCTCGAGGAAGAGCTCGGGGTCGCCCTCGCCGTCGGCAGGGATCGACCAGATGTCGGTGTCTCCCGCCGCGCCCTCGCGGGGGAGGCCGTAAAGCAGGGTGTCGTCGTCGAGCCACACCACCTGATCGTCCACACTCCGCTCCTCCGGCAGCACCGTCTCCACCCCCGACGCCAGATCGAGCACCGCGATCCGCCAGTCCGGCACCCCGTCGCCGACGTCCTTCTTGTACGCGACGCGCGTCTCGTCCGGTGAGAGCGACGGGCACTCCGCCGTGTCATGGATCGCCGTCATCGTCCGCGCCGACATGCTCCCGCGCACCAGCCACGTCCGCGACCCCGACGCCGCGGTCGCGTAGAAGGTGTCTCCGTCGTCCGCGAAGGTGACCCCCCACAGGTTCCGGTCCGCGGCCGTCAGCGGAGCCCCGGCGACGCTCAGCGCGAAGGACTCCAGATCCCCCGGGTCCGGCACGGCCGGGTCGAGGGAGCGGATCACGGTCTGCGTGGAGAAGGTGGTCGGCGCATACGAGTGCCCGGTCACGAACGCGGTGGTGCTCAGCATCCCGTCGCCGATGCGGGCGCGGCTGGGGATGCCGGGCAGCGGCCACGTCTGCAGGGTCTCGCCGTCGGCGCCGGTCAGCACGGCCTCGAAGGTGGTCAGCACGCCCCGGTCGGTGCGCAGGCAGAGCTCCATCGACTCGGTCGCGGCGACGCGGTCGCAGGCGCGGTCGGTGAGGGTGCGCGCGGCACCCGGGTCGGCCAGCGGTACGGAGGCGACCAGTCCGTAGCCCTGGCCGCTCGCGGTGTTGCGGAAGACGATCCGGTCGCCGTTCGCGGGGGCGCCGGTCGAGACGGCGACGGCCGAGTCGGCGGAGGCGCGCGCCTGGTACCGCGCCCAGGCGCCGGCCCCGTACACAGCCGCGCCGCCGAGCAGGGCGACGGCGGCCACCACGGCGATGATCCAGCGCGCGCGGTCCGAGAGGCGGCCCGCCTGACCGGCCGTCATCCCTTCTTCTCCGCGAAGCGCTCGCGCAGCAGCAGCGCCGCCACGGGGAGGGCCGCTGCGAGGCCGACGGCGACGGCGATCATCGCGCCCTCCCGGCCGAGCCACAGCCACAGCGCTCCGAAGCCGACCGACGCGAACAGCCGCGCGACCGCGACGACGGTCTGGGCCGCGGCGATCCCGCTCGCCCGGATCTCGGCGGGCACGCTCGCCCCGGCGACGGCCGCGAGCACGCCGTCGGTCGCGGCGTAGAAGGCGCCGAGCAGCAGCAGGCAGGCGATGGTCACCGCGAGCCCGGAGGCGGGCGATGCGGCGAGCACGTAGACGGCGAGCAGCAGCACATGGCCGGCCGCGAACATCCGCGCGCGGCCCCAGCGGTCGGCGAGGCGGCCGAAGGGGATCGCGAGGGCGAGGTAGGCGGCGTTCGTTCCGACGTACAGCAGCGGGAACCACTGCGCCGCGAAGCCGCTGCGGCTCTGCAGCACCAGGTACACGAAGCCGTCGCCGACCGTGAGCAGCCCGAGCAGGCCGGCGGCGAGCAGGAGGCGGCGCGGACGCCGGTCCCAGAGGCGGCGCCAGGGCAGCTTCGTTCGAGCCGTGCCGCCGGCGATGCGCGTCCGCACGTCCGGCACGAACAGCAGCAGCACGACCACGCCGAGCGTCGCGAACGCGGCCGACAGCACGAAGACCGTCGAGTAGCCGTCCGGCACGAGCAGCAGCACGACGAAGGCCAGGAGCGGCCCGATCGTCGCGCCGACGGTGTCGAGCATCCGGTGCACGCCGAAGGAGCGGGCGAGCGACGCCGGCTCGGACGAGGCGGAGATCATCGCGTCGCGGGGCGCGGTGCGGATGCCCTTGCCGAGGCGGTCGACGGTGACGACGGCGGTGAGCGCGGCCGGGCCGCTGCCGGCCAGCAGGCCCAGGCGCGCGAGCATCGACAACCCGTAGCCGGCGAGGGCGACGAGCTTGGGCCGGTCGGTGCGGTCGGCGGTCCAGCCGGCGCCGATCCGGACGAAGGCGCTGACGCCCTGATAGAGGCCGTCGAGGAAGCCGTACGCGAGCGTCGACATGCCCAGCGCGGCGGTGATGTAGAAGGGGAGGATCGCGGCGGTCGACTCCGAGGAGATGTCGGTGAAGAGGCTGACGATGCCGAGGGCGATGACGGCGGGGGCGATGCGCGACGGGCCGGTGCTGCGCGCGGGCTGCTCCGCGGCGCCCTCGGGTCGGTCGGACAGGGAGATGTACACGTCTAGCCGCCGTTCGGGTGCAGGACTGCGATCAGCGAGTAGCTCATCCGCGGGGTGCCGGTCGGCGTGACGGAGAGGCTCACGCTGTCCTCGCCCGCGGTGAAGACCATCGCGGCGCCGTCGGCGGGCGCGTCGACGGCGGCGGAGGTGAAGCCCTGCGCGGCGAGCGAGCGGCGGTAGCTCTCGACGATCTGCTCGGCGTCGAGGGCGACGGTCGCGGTGAGGCCCGAGCGCAGCGCGTCGCCGGCGGGCTCGACCGAGCTCGAGGCGACGATCGAGTCGGGCAGCGGGGCGACCACAGCGGAGGGGTAGCCGGCGACCAGCGCGCGGGTGGCGCTCGCCGCGGCGGGCAGGGGGAGGGAGACGAGGGCGGCGCGCGGGGTGGAGTCGGGCAGGCCGGTGTCGACGGGGGCGGGGCCGGAGACCTCGAGCGGGGCGGAGGGGTCGGCGACGGCGGCGGGGTTCGACGGGTCGGGCGGGGTGACGGTGGCGGCGGAGGTCGCGCCCGGGGTCGCGGCGGCGCCGGGGGAGGAGGTGGTGCCGGAGGAGGGTGCGCCGGGGGAGGAGGTGCCCGCGGAGCCGGTCGCGCCCGCGCTGATCGGGCTGCTGTCGCCGGGGCCACCGGCGGTCGCGTCGAGCACGAGGGCCCCCGCGACCAGCACTAGGGCGACCGCTCCGGCCCCCACCAGCAGGCGTCGTCGAGCGTCCAAGGGGTCTCCGGATCCGGGCGCACCGACGATCGTGGCCGGCCAGGATCCGTCCATCCGCGTCGGGTCGCGTCTCGCGGATCTTAGCCCTCGCGGACGTGGACCGCACCTGTGGCTACGGTGGACCGATGGGATCGAGGCGGGCGGCGGTGATCGCGGGCGTCGTGCTGCTCGGCCTGCTGACCGGCTGCGCGACGGGCCCGACGGCGGGCGTCGACGAGCAGATCCTCGCCGCGGAGGAGCTCGGCGACACTGCGGTGGGTGCCGCGGAGTCGCTGCATCCGGTGCTGATCGGCGCGGACCTCCGGGTGTCGGTGCGGGGCGGCAAGCCCTCGGCTCGGCACGACGACGAGCGCTGGGTCGAGCTGTTCCTGCGCCTGGTGCCGCAGGGGGCGGGGCCCGAGGCGAGCCGGGAGATCCAGGAGGCGATCGGCGGCGAGCTGCTCGCCGACGGCTGGGTCGCGGACGAGCTGACGCAGGACGCCGCGGAGACCGGCGAGGGCGCCGAGCTGTGGTTCACCCGGCCGGGCGCCGAGGGCACCGCGACCTGGGACGGCGACTCCCCGGGCGACTGGCACGTCTCCGTCCGGGACCGCCTCGACTACGTGCAGATCGACGTCCAAAGCCCGTTCGCCCTGACGACGGACACCCAGTACGCCACCACCGACGCCGTCGAGGCCCGCCACCCGGAGTGGCGGAGCCCGGACGGCGTCCTGCCGTGACCGCGTGCTGACCGAGCAGCCGTCCCATGCTGATCGAGTAGCCCGCTCCGCGGGCGTATCGAGATCCACCGTTCTCCCGCGGTCCGGCCGTCAGGTCAGGCGCTCCGTCAGGTGGACGGCGACGTCGTCGCCGATGTCCTTGCCGAGCTTCTTGCGGAGCTTGGCGCTGATCGAGAGCATGTGGCCGCCGGCGCCGGTGGGCATCAGGCCGGCGGTGAGCGGCTCGCCGTCGACGGTCGCGACGACCTTCACGGACTTGCCGGTGCCGAACAGCGCGGCGGAGTCCGGCACCTCCACGCACGACCAGAGGTCGCCCTTCACGGTGACGCCGATCGGCGCGGTGAAGGCGACGTCGATCGGGCCGACGCCGTTCATGCCGGGACCGCCGCTGCTCGGCTCCGGAGTTCGGCTGCGCAGGTCTCGTCGTGGTCGGGCATCGTCGTCCTCCAGGTGTGGTCGGTGCGGCAACCCAACCACAGGAGGCGTCAGCTCGTCAGCAGGCCGATCCGCTCCGCCGAGAGCGGGCGGTCGGCGTACAGGACGACTCGGGCCGTCGGGTCCGGGCTGTGCGCGTCGGGGCCCGTCCACGCCCGCACGAGGCCGAGGCGCTCGACGGCGCGGTGGGAGCGCCGGTTCTGCTCCGCGACGACCGCGGTGATCGGCAGCTCCGGGCGGAGGAGTCGGGCCCGGTCGATGCCCGCGCTGGCGATCTCCTGCGCGTAGCCCTTGCCCCAGTGGTCCGGGTGGAGGGTGAACGCCACGTTCCACGCCGTGCCCGCGAGGAGCGAGCAGCCGCCGACGCCGATCAGGCCGGGTCCGCCGCGCGGGCTCCTTTCGCGGACCACCCAGCTGCTGAGGCCGTCGCGCGCCCACTGCTCCCGCCGCCGGTCGAGCACCGCCCGGGTGTGCGCGCGGGAGGGGTGCAGGAGGAGGGGATCGCCCTCGGCCAGCCGGGGATCCGAGTAGAGGGCGAAGAGCTCGTCCAGGTCCGTCTCGGCGGGTCTGTGGAGCAGGAGCCGCTCGGTCGACTCGACCGGGCTCGGCTCCGCGCCGTCGCGCTGTTCGTCCCCGCCGTCCATCGGGCGAGCCTCTCACGGGGCGTCGACCGGGTCGAGGAGCTCGCAGGGCGCTGCCTGCCGGTCGCGGAGGCGGCGGGGCGCTGCCTGCCGGACGAGGTGGCCGCGGGCCGCTGCATGCTGGTCGAGGAGGCGGCGGGGCGCTGCATGCTGGTCGAGGAGGCGGCGGGGCGCTGCCTGCCGGTCGAGCTGGCCGCGGGGCGCTCCATGCTGGTCGAGTAGCCCGAAGGGCGTATCGAGACCCGGCTCCGAGGGGCGGTGGATCTCGATACGCCCGCTGCGCGGGCTACTCGATCAGCATGGGGCGGGGCGGCCCCGTTCTTGTCGGTCGAGGAGCCCGAAGGGCGTATCGAGACCCGCCCCGCCGACGCAGTGCCTCCTCCACAGCCCCGGTTCAGCCGCCGATCGTCCCGCTGCCCCCACGAGCCGGCCCCAGTGTCGGTGGTCCCTGATTCAATACTCGTATGACGGAGTTCGGATCGACGGAAGAGGCGCTCGAGCACCTGCGCGTGCTCAGCGCCCGGGCCGCCGCGAACGCCCGCGCCGCGGCGCAGCGCCGCCTCACCGAGGCCGAGGACCTCTACGACTTCCACCGAACGGCCCTCGCCCACCAGCACGTCTTCGCCCGCGGTGCGACCCCCGGCGAGACCCGCGATCTCGTCGAGCGCTCCATCCGCGCCGAGCTCGCCGTCGCCGAGGGCCTGCCGGAGCAGGTGATCGCGCGCCGCCTCGAGAACGCGCAGCTGCTGATGGAGCACCTGCCGCTCACGCGGGCGCTGCTCGCGCAGGCGCGACTGCACTGGGAGGAAGGGGAGGCGATCTGCGCGACCGCCGGAAGCCTCCCCGAGGCCTCCCGCGCCGCTCTCGACGAGCGTGCCGCCGAAGCGGCGACGTCGATGACGCTCACGCAGCTGCGCCGCGCCCTGCGCCGCTGGCGGGAGGAGCTGCACGAGGATCCCCTCGCCCACCGGCACGCCCGCGCCCGCGAGGACCGCGCCGCCTGGGTCACGCCCGACATCGACGGAATGGCCACGCTCTGCATCCACGGCCCGGCACCCGCGGTGGTGGGCGCGCACGACCGGCTGCGCCGCATCGCCCGCACGCTGCGCGACGAGGGCGACCCCCGCACCCTGCAGCAGCTCAGCGCCGACGCCGCGATCGACCTGCTCTGTGACGGCGACATCGCCGGGACCACGCCGAACGCCGAGCACCGGCCGGATCCGACCTTCGTCCCCGGCGTCCGCGCCGAGGTGCGGCTGACGCTCGCCGCATCCACAGCGGTCGGCCTCGACGAGGCGCCCGCTGACCTCGACGGCTACGGCCCCGTCCCCGCACCGATCGCCCGTGAGCTCATCCGCACCGCGGCCTCCTTCACCCGCGTCCTCACTGATCCGGACACCGGTGTCGTCGTCTCGGTCGGACGCACCCAGCGCCTCCCGCCCGCCCGCATGCGCCTCCACCTGCAGCTGCGGGATCAGACCTGCCGCTTCCCCGGCTGCACCCGCTCCGCCAGTACCAGCGAGGCCGACCACACCCTCGAGTGGCGCAACGGCGGCGAGACCTGCCTCGAGAACCTCGTCATGCTCTGCACCTCCCACCACCACGTCCGGCACGGAGAGCAGTGGAGCTACGACCCGGTCGACTCCGGCGGGACGATCGTCTGGACGAGCCCCACCGGCCGGCGGATCAGCAACCGGCCGCCGCCTCTGCCCGGGCGCCCGCCCGACCCGCCACCCGAGCCCCGCTTCGTCGACGTGCCCGCACCGTTCTGACGGGTGGCCTCGACGCGCCGCGCAATGCGGGCTGCTCGATCGGGATGCAGTGCTGCTTCGGCGACTGCGCGGTCAGCATGCGGTTGCTTCATGGCTGCGCAGGCGGCATGCAGTGCCCGCTTCGTGGGCTGCGCGGTCAGCATGGAGCGCCGATCCTCTCCTGGGCGCCTGTTCATGCTGGTCGAGTAGCGCGCAGCGCGTATCGAGACCCGGGTGAGCAGGCGCGCCTCCACCGAGGTACTGAAATCGGTGGATCTCGAGACGCCCGCGAGGCGGGCTGCTCGATCAGCATGCAGTGCCCGCTCCGCGGGCTACTCGGTCAGCGACGAGCGCGCGTTCCGGCGGTCCAGCTGGTCGACCGCTCCCGTCCGCTCCCTGCGGGTCGCGACCGCAGGCTGGGCGAGCGCCGCCGGCTGCTGCCTGCTCACGACGGCCCCCTCCGTCGGGCTGCTCGCCCTGCGCGCCGGCCGACCGCTTCCGGCGAGACGACCGCGGACTCCTCCCGCTCACGCGCCTCGTCCTCCCGGCGGCTCAGCCAGCCGGGGCCCTCCCGGCGCAGCCGCTCGACCTCCGGGCTCGGCGACACGGGCGCGCGCCGCCGCCGCCGCGCGAGACCGATCTGCTTGACGACTCCCACGACGACTCCGGTGCCGAAGAACGGCAGCCCGATCCCCGCCACCAGCCACAGCGGAGCGTGGCGGCGGCCCCCGCCGACGACCGCGGCCGGGTCCCAGCCCACGTCCGCGGCGAGCACGACGATCATCGCCACGAACACGCCGCTGAGCACCGCCAGCGTCCAGGGGTGGCGGAGGAGCAGCGCCTGCGCGCGCTCCGACACCCTCCGCCTCGCCATTCCGCGAGCCTAGGGGCCGGGTGGTCGCGCCCGCGATGCCGTCGGGCTGCCCCTCTGGACACGACCGCGGCCGTGCGGAAAACTGGGGGCGATCGTGAGACCCGGCCCCCGTCTCCTTCGACTCTCGAGCGCACGCGCGCACGCGCCGCTCGAGAGGTGGAATCCGCCCTCCGGTCTCACGACCCGCCACAGACCGGTTGCGTCGCCTGGATTCCACGGGGGTGGGGTCGGGCCCGGTCTCGCCCCCTTCTCCGTGCGCCGACTACGACCCCGGACTCGCGGATCACGACGGGATCGCGCCCTACGAGCCTGAGGGGAGCGGGTCGAGGTACAGGCTCGAGGTGCCGGCCAGGTCGGCGCTCGTGCGTTCGATTTCCACGGTCCGCGTCGGGTCGATCCCGGGTGGCGTGTCGATGACGTAGCTCGCGAGGACGTGACTCTCCCTGCAGCCGATCCCCTCCGGATCCGACTGCAGCCTCGTCTCGACGCGCAAGCTGTCCGGAGCGAGCACCTCGAGCAGGACCGGCTCGTTCAGACACTGCCCGCTCCCTCCCGTGGTGATCACGAACGAGCGGCCGTCGTCCCGCCACTGGATCGGCAGCGCCGACGTCGGATCCTCGATGGGGCCCCAGTAGCCGTGGCGGTAGACCGCGCCGTCCGGCGAGAACGTCGGCTCGACGGCGGGAGCCGTAGCGGCGGGCGCTGCCTCGGGCCACACCTCGGCGTCGTGCGCGAGCACCCACAGCCAGACGCCGAGAGCGACGACCGACGCCACGACGCGCAGCGCCTTCGTCTCACCGCGACGACGAGGAGGGCGTCGCGTGCGGTGCGAAGGAGGAGTCATCGATCCAGTGTCGTCCGGCGGCACGCAACACTCCACCTCGATCGGCGATCACGTCTCCCCGCGGAGTCGTGCGCGCTGGTCCTCCTCGTGTCGCGCTCGGATCCGCCGCCAGAACGCGTCCTCTCAGGCGGCGGGGTTCTGAGAAGGATCACCTCGTCGGTAGGAGGGAGACCCCTGCTGATCGAGTAGCCCGCGCAGCGGGCGCATCGAGATCCACCGGCGTCATGAGGACGAGTCCGCAGCCCGCCCTGCTGGGGACGGTGGGTCTCGATACGCCCCTGCGGGGCTACTCGACCAGCATGAAGAGAGGCCGCAGCATCCTCTCCCTCAGCACCGTGTCGCGAAGCGGCTTCCCCGCTCGATACGGGTCCACCGGGCGGTCGTGAGAAGGGGGCTGCTCCATGGCGGGAACCCTACGACTCCGTCCGCAGTCGCCCGAGGACTGTCGCATTCCGGTGAGACGAAAGCGGCGCCGCGGACGTTACCGAGTGAGAGTGTTCAGAGGGGGGACTGATGACGGCATCGACTCGGGACGACGAGGTGCTCGCGCGCGTCGAGGAGCGCCTCGAGGTGCGGATCACCAGGGCGACGCGAGTCTCGCGGCAGCGGCGCACCGTCGGCGTGCTCGTGGGGCTCGGTGTCGTGGCCGCGGGCGTGGCGGCCGGGATCACCACCTTCGAGGCCGCCACCTCCCGCACCGTCCGCGACGGCGCCGCCTGCTATGCGACAGCCGACCTGAACGAGCCCGATCTCGCGGTGGCGATCATGGTCGAGGGACTGCCCGACGAGATCACGCAGCGCGTCGCACTCGCGACCTCGATGTGCGGCTCGGACGAGTCGGTCAGCGCCGTCTGCGTCCGCCCCGACGGTCTCGCCGCCGTCTTCCCGACGGCGCGCGACGAGCCCGACGCCGAGTGGTGCGCCCGTCTGGGCCTCGACGCTCTCGAGTCGCGATGACCGGCGAGAGCGCCGCCGCGGACGACGTCGCCCTGCTGAGCGAGCTGGCGGGAGGCTCCCGTGCCGCGTTCGGCGTGCTCTACCGCCGTCACGCGCTGGCCGTCTACCGCTACGCCGTCGCGCGGCTGCGCAGCGAGGAGGACGCGGAGGACGTGCTGCAGAGCGTCTTCTTCGCGCTCTGGCGGAAGCGCGCGAGCACGCACTTCGTCGGCACCTCGGCCCTGCCGTGGCTGCTCGTCGCCACGCGGCTGGAGTGCAACAACGTCCTGCGCGCCGCGATCCGCCAGGTCGCCCGCGAGCAGCCCGACGCCTACGTCGGCACCGCGTTCTCCGCCGAGCGCCTCGTCGAGGCCCGTCTCGTGCTCGAGGGCGTCACCCGGGCCGTCTCGCGGCTGCCCGAGATCGACCAGCAGATCTTCCGCCTCTGCCTGGTCGAGGACCTCTCCTACGCCGACGCGGCCGCGCAGCTCGACGTGCAGGTCGGCTCGGTCCGCAACCGGCTGTCCCGGCTGCGCCGGCTCCTCGGCAGCCGCGTCGAGGTCGGCTGACTCCGGAGGGGGGCGAGCAGGGACTGCTGGGAAGGGCGGTCTCGCCCCCCGCCCCGCGGTCGTGATGCAACCGAGATCGGCGCCCCCCGGACGGCGGATGTGCACCCGGGCACCGCGCTGATAGACATCGGTCAGATGTGCTGCGAGCCCGCGGACCGCGCTCGATCGCCCGTCTCTCACCACTCACCACCAGCCGAAAGAGCATCGCGATGACGCCTTCCCTCTCCCGTCCCCTCGTCTCCGGACTCGCCGCCCTGGCGCTGACCGGCAGCCTGTTCGCCGGCGCGGCTCCGGCCCTCGCCGCGAGCGCGCCGCTGTCGATCGCCGCCGCAGCCGTCACCGCCGCCGACGGATCGGTCCTCGGCAGCGGGCAGCAGCTCGCCAAGGGGCAGTCGATCGTCTCCCCGAACGGCACCGTCCGTCTGGCCTTCCAGGACGACGGGAACGCGGTCGTCTACAACGCCTACGGCGTCGTCTGGCAGTCCGCCACCCAGGGCCGCGGCGACCGCCTGATCATGCAGGCCGACGGCAACGTCGTCATCTACGACGCCACCGGCCGTCCCGTCTGGTTCACCGGGACGAACGACCCCGGCTCCACCCTCACGATCCAGGACGACGGCAACCTCGTCGTCTACCGCGCCACCGGCACCCCCGCCTGGGCGAGCTTCGTCAACAACCGCATCGCCGCGCCCGACGTCCTCACGCTCGAGTCCGGGCAGACCCTCGCCGCGGACCAGCAGCTGACCGCCGGACCGAGCCGCGCGATCATGCAGGCCGACGGCAACTTCGTCGTCTACACCGGCAGCACCCCGCTGTGGTTCACCGGCACCAGCGGCGCCGGCAACCGCCTCGTCATGCAGACCGACGGCAACGCCGTGATCTACGGCGCCGACGGCTCTGTGAAGTGGTCCTCCGGAACCGCCGGCAACCCGGGCGCCACCATGTCCCTCGGCGGCGACGGGAACCTCGTCATCGGTGCCAGCGATCGGGGTCCGCTCTGGAGCAGCTCCGGACAGCTCCGCCGCGACACGCTGCAGAACAACTACCTCCTGCTGAGCAACGAGCAGCTGACCTCGGCGAACGGCGCCTGGCGGGCCGTGATGCAGCGCGACGGCAACTTCGTCGTCTACGGTGCCCGCGGCGCCGACTGGTCGACCGGCACCTCGATCCCCGGCAGCATCGTCGGCCTGGACATCGGCTACCTCGTCGTCTACGCCCCCGGCTCCGGCGAGGGCCAGGGCTACTGGGAGAACACGCCGAAGCCGAGTGAGACCGGCGAGCCCTATCGCCTCGTCATGCAGAACGACGGCAACCTCGTCGAGTACGACGGACTCGGCGTCGCCGTCTGGGCCAGCCGCGGCGTGTAGCTTCCCGGGACGATCCCGAGCACGAAGGCCCGCCCCCGGATCCGGGAGCGGGCCTTCGCGCTGCCCGGGACCTCGCCGGTCAGCCCGCGGACCCGATCAGCTCTTGGACCCGATCAGCTCTTGGACCCCGTCAGCGCCAGCGTGCCGCCGAGGCCGATCATCATCACGCCGCCGGTGCCGGTGAGGGTCGACATCCGCTTCGGCGACGACGCGAACCACGAGCGCGCGGTACCCGCGGCCAGCGCCCAGACGCTGTCGCAGACCAGCGCGAGGGCCTGGAAGGTGAAGCCGAGCAGCAGCAGCTGCGCCCAGACGGGGCCGGCGGCCGGATCCACGAACTGGGGGAGGACAGCGACGAAGAAGGCGACCGTCTTGGGGTTCGTCAGGCCGACGACGAAGCCCTGGCGCAGGAGGGTCCACGACGACGCCGGGGCGGTGGCGGCCGTGCCGGCGTGAGCGTGGCGGTGGCGGATCGCCTGCACGCCGAGCCACACCAGGTAGACGGCTCCCGCGAGCTTGAGGACGGTGAAGGCGACGACCGACGCCGCCACGACGGCGCCCACACCGAAGGCCACGGCGAAGATGGCCGGCATGATCCCGAGCGCGTTCCCGAGCAGGCTCAGCACCCCCGCCCGGCGTCCGTAGGCGATCGACCGGCTGATCGTGAAGAGGACGCTCGGCCCGGGGATCACGATCAGGGCCACCGACGCGAGGGCGAACGCCAGGAAGTGCTCGGGGGAGATCATGCCCGAACAGTAGCGCCGCGCGGTCCCGAACGGGGATCGGTCGTGTCAGCGCTCGATCACCTGATCGGCGCATTGGGCGCCGTAGGACTCGGACCGCCGCCGCATCAGCTGGCGGGCGCGCTCCGGCTCGCGGATCGGGTCCAGGCTCGCTGGAAACGCGCGGATCGACGTGCCGGAGGGCGGATCGCGTGCCCGAGGTGGTGGTGGGTGTGCTCCGGCTCGTGGAGTGCGCTCGGGCTCGCTGGAAACGGCCGGAACGACGAGCCGGAGGGGGTTCCGCGAGCCGGAGGTGCGGCGCCGGACGCGCCGTCGCGTCAGCCCTCCCGCTCGACGAGCGTCCGCAGCGCGTCGCGGACGAAGCGGGCGCCGGCCACTCCGCCGTAGTGCGCGGCGAAGCGCTCGTCGGCGACGTACATCTCGCCGAGGCCGAGCAGGTACTCGTCGCTCGGGGTGCCGGACGCGTCGCGGGGCGTGCCCGGCACGTCGGCGAGCCACGCGCGCTGCCGCTCGGCGAGCGCGAGCGCCTCCTCGCCGGCCGGGTCCGCGCCGCTCGCCGCGGCGGCGGTCCAGGCGCCGGCGAGGTCCGCCTGCCGCCGGAGCCACTGCTCCCGCTCCTCCGCGGTCATCGAGCGCCACCAGCGGTCGCCGTCGGCGTAGGCCGGCGCGCCCCAGCGGCGCTCCACCTCCTCGCGGTGCTCCGCGTGGTCGAACCCGTCGAACATCTCCTCGGCCATCGGCCCGTTCCCTTCTCTCATCGCCGCGACGGTCCCGGCGACCGCGCGGATGCGGCGGTCGAGCCGCCGCCGCTCCTCCCGCAGCACGTCGAGGTGCCGCTCGAGGGCGACCGCCGGCTCGGTGTCGCGACGCAGGATCCGCCCGATCTCGGACAGCCCGACACCGAGGTCGCGCAGCAGCAGGATCCGCTGCAGCGTCACCAACGCGGCCGCGTCGTAGTAGCGGTACCCGTTCGCGCCCAGCCGGCTCGGCGGCAGCAGCCCCTCGGCGCCGTAGTGCCGCAGCGTCCGGCTGGTCGTGCCGGCCAGCCGCGCCACCTCGTGCGCGGACCACTCCTGCGCCGGCCCTTCGTGCTCCACCGCGTCCTCCGTTCCCGCCTCCCGGGCGGATCCCGGGGCGATGGAAGCGACGCTACGGGTTGACGCAGCGTCAGAGTCAAGCGCGTTCCGGGTCGACCGCAGCGCCGTCCGGCCAGGACCCGCGGGCGCGGGGAAGGCGGCGAGCTCGTCGCGGAGCCGGTACCAGCGGCGGAGCTCGTCCTCGGTCAGCCGCTCGTCGAGCGGGGGCCTGGTCTCCGCGGGCGGCTCACCGCTCGGCGGGAGGGAGTCGTGCTCGATGCTCACACCAGGACGCTGGGCCGGGCGCCGTCCCGGTGGGGGATCGGACGGGAGGCCCGGCCGGAAGTTCCGCCTCCTCCGGTCGGCGACCCCCGGCACCGTCACCGGCAGGGGCGAGGCCGCCCGGTCGGTGCTGTGCGGACCGCTTCCGGTGGGGTTCGGGCGGGCGCCGTCAGCCCCGCGACCGGCTCGCGTGGGCGCGGGCCTTCATCCGGTTGCCGCAGGTGGCCATCGAGCACCACTTCGCGGTGCCGGGCCGGCTGCGGTCGAGGAGGAAGAGGTTGCACTCGTCGTTCGCGCACGCGCGCAGCCGTCCCGGGAACCGGGCGCTGACGGTCGACCAGGCGAGGACCGCCTCCACCGCGAGGCGATCGGCCTCGGGAGCGCTCAGCTCCCACTCGACGCCCTCGGCGGTGACGCGCGGGGTGCGCACGGCGTCGGCGATCACGCCCGAGAGCTCCGCCACGGCCGCGGGTGCGCCCGAGCGCACGACGGCCTGGAGCGCGTCGCGGGCACCGCGCAGCCGCTCGAGCTCGTGCTCGGTGCCGACGCCGCCCCACCGTCGCGCGAGCTCCGGCCCGGACGCGTCAACGAGGTCGTCCGTCGGCCGGCCGTCGACCACGGGCGCGCTGTTCAGCACCGCCAGGAGCAGATCCTCGTCCCGGTCCATCGCTCCCCGCTCTCCCGCGCCGAGTGGCCCGTCCCTCTATGCTAGCGTCCTGCTAACCAGCAAACCTAGTTGAAAGGGTTAGTCATGGTCACCGTCCATCACCGCACCGTCTCCGTGGGAGGGCTCGACGTCTTCTGGCGGGAGGCCGGGCCCGTCGACGCCCCCGTCCTCCTGCTGCTGCACGGCTACCCGAGCAGCTCGCACATGTTCCGCCACCTGATCCCCGCCCTCGCGGGGCGCTACCGCGTCATCGCCCCGGACCTCATCGGCTTCGGACGCTCGTCCGCGCCCTCCGTCGACGACTTCGACTACACCTTCGCGGCTCTGGCCGAGACGACCGGCCGCTTCCTCGAGACCATCGGGGTGTCCCGGTACACGATCTACGTCCAGGACTACGGCGCCCCCGTCGGCTGGCGCCTCGCCCTCGCCGACCCCGCCGCGGTCGTCGGCGTGATCTCGCAGAACGGCAACGCCTACGAGGAGGGTTTCGTCCCCGGCTTCTGGGATCCGATCTGGGCCGACGCCGACGAGCGGACCGACGCGACGCGCGACGCCCTCCGGCCGGCCCTCGGCCGCGAGGCCGTCGAGTGGCAGTACACCCACGGGGTCCCCGACCCCGGCACCGTCGACCCGGACGCGTGGGAGCACGACCTCGCGCTCCTCGCCCGCCCCGGGCAGGACGACGTGCAGCTGGCCCTCTTCCGCGACTACGCCACCAATCGCGAGCTGTACCCCGCCGTGCAGGCCTGGCTCCGCACGTCCCGGGTCCCCGTCCTCGCCGTCTGGGGGCGCAACGACGAGATCTTCGCCGCGGCCGGTGCTCGGGCCTTCGCGCGCGACGCACCCCACGCGCGGGTCGAGCTCGTCGACGGCGGGCATTTCCTGCTCGAGTCCGATCTCGACCGCGTGGTCGGCGCTATCGCCGGCTGGCTCGAGTGAGGGAGCCGTCGCGCCTCCGCCTCGCCCTCGTGCGGGTCCGAGCCAGTGGACAGCGAGGGTCGCTTCGTACAGTGGAGGCATGAGTGTGATGAAGGAGACGGGCACCGCACGGCGGACCGGACGCGGGTGGACGCGGGCCTCGCTCGTGCTGGGCGTTCTCGCCGTCGCGTCGTACGCGATCGGATACCTGGCGGTGGCTCACCTGTGGCGGGGCGATCCCCTGGTGATCGGGATCGCGACGACGCTGCAGTACGTCCTCCCGCTGGCCGGCGTCGTCGTCGGCCACGTGGCGCGACGACGCGAGGGTCCTCGCCGCGAGTCGACGGTGGGGCTCGTGCTGTCCTACCTCCTGCTGGCCGTCGCGGTGGTGCCGGTCGTCATCGGGTCGTTCGGGCTGCTGGCGCGCTGAGGCGACCCTGCCCACTTCGGTCGACGTCGGGTCTGCGGCGTCCGACCTCCCCGGGCGCCCGCAGCCGACGCGCGGCCCTGCATGCTGGTCGAGTAGCCGCGCAGCGGCGTCTCGAGACCCACCCCTCGCGGTGACGCCGGATCTCGATGCGCGCCCTGCGGTCGCTCCTCGGTCAGCAGGGGGCGGCGCAGCGCCCGGGGGACGCGGCAGGCCACGAAGGCCCGCCCCCGGGTCGGGAGGCGGGCCTTCGCGCTCGCGCGGAGCGCCGGGGTCAGCGGCGGCTGGCCCAGATGACGCGATCGGTCGCGTCGTACTCGACGAGGTTGCCGTCGTTCTGCATGACGAGGCGGAACGGGCCGGTGCTGAAGAGGACGTCGGGGACGTTGCCCCAGTGGCCCTCGCCCTCCTGGGTGCCCGGCGCGTTCATCACGAGGAAGCCGTCGCCGATCAGAGTGAGGAAGCTGCCGCGGATCGACGTGCCCGTGGACCAGTCGGCGCCGCGGGGTCCGTAGACCACGAAGTTGCCGTCGGCCTGCATCACGGCGCGCCAGAAGCCGCTCGTCGAGGTCAGCTGGTCGCCGCTGACGAGCACGCTGCCGTCCCGCAGCGTGTCGCGGCGGGTCTGGCTGAGGCTCGTCCAGACGGGTCCGCGCGGGCCGTCGATGACGAGGCCGTCGCCGCCGAGGTACAGCTCGGCCCCCGGGTTCCCCGCGGTGCCCGACGCCCACTTCACCGATTCGCCGTCGCCGTAGACCACGGCGTTGCCGTCGGTCTGCATGACGAGGCGGTTGCCGACGCCGCTGGTCCCGGTGGACCAGCGCGCTCCCTGCGGGCCGTAGAGGACGAAGTTGCCGTCGGCCTGCATCACCGCCTTCTCGGGTCCGGCGGTCAGCTGCTGGTCGGCGAAGAGGGTCTGCCCGGACTCGAGGATCGGGTCGTCCGGGGCGGCGATGCGTCCGTTGACGCTGCTGGCCCAGGCGGGGGAGCCGCTGTAGCGGTAGACGACGAGGTTGCCGTCGTCCTGGATCCACAGGGTGGAGCCGAAGTCGTTCGTGCCGGTGAACCAGACGGGGCGGCCGGCGGCGTCGTAGATGACGAGGTTGCCGTCGGTCTGCATGACGAGGCGCTCGCCGCGGCCCTGGGTGCCGGAGCTCCAGGTCGCCCGGCCCGCGTTGTAGACGACCGCGTTGCCGTCGTCCTGGAGCACGAAGCGGACGGCGCCGTTCGCGGAGAGGAGTCCCTGTCCCTTGACGAGCTGCGATCCGGGGCTGAGGTTCGCGGGCTCGTAGACGGCGGCCTCGGAGGCGGTCGTCATCGCCGGCGGCGCGCTCGCGGCGAAGGCCGGAGCCGCGCCGGCGAGCAGGCCGCCGGTCAGCGCCAGAGCGGCGAGGCCGGAGGCGAGGGGACGGGAGAGGGAAGGCGTCATCGCAGTGCTCTTTCGATCGGTGGTGGCGGGCGCGATGCGGGTCGTCGAGCCGCCGTCCGCCGCCTGTCCCCGTCCCGAGAAGCGGGAGGAGAGGCATCGACTGCGGGCTCGCAGGGCATCTGGCTGATGTCTATCAGCGCCGGGGGCTGTTCCACATCCGCCGTTCAGCTGTCGCCCGTCTCGGTTGCATCACGCCCGCCGGCCCGCCCTTCCCTGAGCGGGTGACCGAATCGACGCGGACGGTCCCTTCCTCGCCGTGCTGTCGTCCGAATCGACCGCCGGGCAGGGCGGTGCTCGGAAAGAGGCCGTCTTGGACCAGCCGGAGGCGCCCGGTACCGTCGGCCCTCCTGACCGTGGTCGTCGGAACAGGGGTGGTGTCCTCGTGACGACGACGAGCATCGGGCTCGCGCCGACTCCGCAGTCGGGCACCGGGTCGTCCGTGCCTGTCGCGCCCCCAGCGGGGTCGCGCTCCGGCGGAGGGCCGGCGCCTCGCTCCGCCGGAGTGGGGAGTCGTGCGGGAGCGGCTGTCATCGCCGGAGGGCCGGTGCAGCCGTTCGGATACGATCGACCACCGTGCCTCGCCGTTCTCCTGCCGCCCTCAGCGCGAGCATCCGCGCGGCGGGGGAGCGGCTGTTCCGGGAGCGCGGCTACTCGCGGGTCACCGTCCGCGAGATCGCGGCGGAGGCGCAGGTGGATCCCGCCGTCGTCGTCCGCCGGTTCGGGTCGAAGGAGGCGCTGTTCCTCGACGTGATGCAGGTGAGCATCCAGGACCGCCCGGAGCTGGACGTGCCGCTGCGGGACTTCGGGCGCAGCTTCGTCGCCTCCCTGCTCGCGGACGAGCGCGACACGCAGGCCGTGTTCCTCGCGCTGGTGCGCGGGGGGAGCGAGCCCGCGATCGGCGCCCGGCTGCACGCCGTGCATGAGGAGGCGTTCGTGGCTCCGCTGCGGGCCCGCATGACGGGGCCGGACGCGGACCTGCGCGCACGGCTGGCCGCGGCGCTCGTCGGCGGGCTGCTGCACTCGATGTGGGTGGTCGGCGACGAGGTGCTCCTCGCCACCGACCACGAGCAGATCGTCGAGCGCTACGGCGACGCGCTGCAGGGCCTGCTCACTCCCGCGGACCGGTCCGGCCCGCCGGCGTCCGCCTGACTACTGCACGGACCAGCCGCCGTCGCTGGGCAGGATCGCCCCGTTGATGTTCACGCCGTCGTCGCTGAGCAGGAAGGTGATCGACGCCGCCAGCTGCTCCGCCGACGCGACGGAGGGGATCGCGCTCTGGAACGGGGCGAGCCGGGCGCTGCCGGCCTCGGAGACGTTCGGCGGGAAGGGGATGCCGGTGGCGACACCGCCGGGCGCGACGGCGTTCACGCGGATCCCGCTGCCCGCGTACATGAACGCGGCGCTCCTGGTGAGACCGACGACGCCGTGCTTGGAGACCGTGTAGGCGTTGCCGGACGCGTTGCCGCGCAGTCCCGCCTCGGAGGCGACGTTGACGATCGATCCGGCCGCGGCCGCGAGCATCGCGGGGAGCACGGCTCGGGAGAGCTTGAAGCCGCCGGTGAGGTTGATGGCGATCACCCGGTCCCACACCGCGTCCGAGGTCTCGTGGGCGGGGGAGAAGTCGTCGTTGATGCCGGCGATGTTGGCGAGGCCGTCGATCCGCTCGCCGGCCGCCGCGACGATCGCGTCGATGTCGTCCTGCTTCGTGATGTCGCCGGCGACGGGCACGATCTCGGCGTCCGGCAGCGAGGCCGCGAACTCCTGGAGCCGCTCGGCCGAGATGTCCACGGCGACGACCCGGCCGCCCTCGCGGGCGATGCGGGAGGCGGTGGCGCGGCCGATCCCGGACGCCGCGCCGGTGACGATCACGGTCCTCCCGGCGAAGCGCCCGGCGGTGACGCTCTCGCGCCAGCCCGTGCTCTCCACGGCCTCGGGCATGACGCCGCCGTTCGCCCGCAGCACCAGATCGTCGACGACGCTCTGCGGGAGCTGCCCCTGACTCAGCGCGACCAGCTGCTGCAGCGGCAGCGAGCGAACCGGCGCCAGCTTCGCCTCGTCGAAGCCGCCGGCGGCGCCGCCGAGCACGTCGCGGATGAGTGCGGAGCCCTCGGGGTGGTTCAGCCATTCCCCGATCGAGCTCTGGGCGGTGAGTGGGGCGGTCGTGGACATGCGTCCTCCTTCTAGGCGGTCGAGCAGTGAAGTCAACTTAGTTGACTTCGTGCGTCCCGGCCACTGCTCGCCCCGGCCGCTGCTTCTGAGGGCGCCGTGACAACCCGGCGGCGGCGCGGGCGAATCGCACAGGACACCGCTAAAGGTGCTAATCGGAAACTGTTCTTAGTAGCTTTCGACGGCTCTCCCGCCGGCCGCCGTCCCCTCGTCGACGCGCGCCGGGCCCCGCCGTGCGCCCGCATCTGGTTCCATGGACGTGCGCGTGCGTCCGTCCGGTCGCACTGCTCCTCCTGTGAAAGGTCGTCGATCCGTGGTCTCCCAGGTCGTGCTCGTGGACGATCTCACCGGTGCGCCCATCGCCGCCGGGCGCGGCGGGACGGTGTCCTTCTCCGTCGGGGACGACGCGTACGAGATCGACCTGTCGGCGGCGAACATCGGGCACCTGCACCGGGCGCTCGCGCCGTTCGTGGACGCGGCCCGGCCGCTGTCCGAGGCGCCGGCCCGCTCCCGGGTGACCTCGATCGCCGCGAGCGCCGGGCGCAAGAGCCCCGAGATGCTCGCCGCGATCCGGCACTGGGCGCGGCGGCACGGCTACGAGGTCCCGCGCTCCGGCCGGGTGCCCGCGGACGTGCAGGCCGCGTACGACGCGGCGCACTGACGCGGCCGCGTCCGGCGCCCGAGGGGCTGCAGGCCTGGGCTGTTGGCGGCGGTGGGTCTCGATACGCCCCTGCGGGGCTACTCGACCAGCAGGGGGGCGGGCGCCTCTTCCAAGGAGGTCGGCGCTCCGGGGAGAGGGCGGCCCCCGATCGGGGCTCAGGACGTCGCAAGTCGACGGGTCAGGAGGCCTTCTCGGCGGGGAAGCGCAGGGCGGGGACCGGCTCCGGCGCGGTGCGCGGCCGCGCCTTCGACGCCGTCAGGGAGAGGTAGGCGTCCTGCAGCTGCTCCCGCTGGCGGCCGGGGACGTGCGAGCAGAGGGCGTCGCGGGCCAGGGCGACGTTCCTCCGGCGCAGGTCGGCGTCCTCGAGGAGGCGGGCGATCCGGTCGGCGAGCTCGTGCTCCTCCGCGAGCAGCTCCTCGGGGAGCGTCTCGGCGTACGGCCGGCGGAGGACGACGACCGGCACGCCGAGCGCCACGGCTTCGAGCAGGGACACCGGGAAGCCCTCCCAGCGGGCCGTGTGCAGATAGACGCTCGCGCCCGCGAGAACGGAGAGACCGCTCTCCTTGGAGAGCCAGCCGGTCACCTCGACACCCGATTCCTCGAGATCATTCGTGAGGTCGTCCGAGTTTCCGCGACCGACCCAGTGGAATCGCGCCAGAACTCCTTGTCCGGCGATAGTCCTCGCGGTCTTCGCGAAGATGTCCGGGCCCTTCTGCGGGGCTATTCGGCCCACTCCGACGATGCGTGCGGAATCATGCCCGATATCTTCTGATCCCGGTGAGGGATCACTGATGTTGTCGCGAATGAACTGGGCCGGGACGCCGTTGGCGCAGTTCACCACCCAGGTGGCGGGGGCGCCGCCGAGCGCCCGCGCGCGGCGCAGCTCGTTCTCGGAGCAGGTCACGAAGAGGCTGGTGTTGCGCGCCAGGACCCACTCGATCAGGTGGAACGCACGGAGCGCCGACGGCCCGCGATCCGCCCGCTCGAAGGGGAAGCAGTGCGGCGAGTGCACCTGGGCCGTGCTGTGCCGCGAGACGGCGAGGCGGGCGTAGAGACCCGCGAATGCGGAGTGGGAGTGCACGATCGTGGCGCGGGTGCGGCGGATGGCGCCGCGCACGGCGAGCACGCGGGCGAGGTGGCCGGCCGGCAGCTCGAGGACCTCGTCGAAGAGCGCGTGCGCCGAGACCGGCAGCGGAACCTCCGGACTGGCGGCGTAGAGCAGGACGTGGCGGATCCCCGCATCGGCCGCGGCGAAGCTCGAGATCGCGTCGGCGAGACCGCCGCCGAAGCGCTCGCAGACATGGAGCACCGTCACCCGCTCGAGAGGTTCTCTCCGGTCGGACTGCTCGTCGTCGGAATGGCGTGTCATGGTCACCCGTCTGCTCCGCGGATTCACCGATCGCTCCTCTTCGCTCTTCGAGAGGGCATACCGGGCGAATGCGATGGTAGGCGTGAAGAAGGCGTCGCACTACAGTGATGCCGAGTCGTCGTCGACAGCGAGAAACAGGACATTCCGTCGGTCGTATCGGCGCGCCGTGAATGCCTTCCCGACCCCATCGAGAACGCGAGGTGCACGGTGTCCAGACCCTTCACCGCGCCGCGTTCGCCGGGTGGCTCGAGCTACCGCGCGGACCTCGAGGGACTCCGCGCGCTCGCCGTCGTGCTGATCCTCCTCACCCACTTCGCGGAGGTGCCGATCGGCGGCTTCGTCGCCCTCGACGCGTTCTTCGTGCTCTCCGGATTCCTGATCACGGGGCTCCTGGTGAAGGAGTACACCCGCTCGCGCCGGATCTCGCTGCCGACCTTCTACGTCCGCCGGTTCCGTCGGCTCGCCCCGGCCGCCGCGGTCGTCATCGCGGTGACGGTGCTGGCCGGCTTCCTGGTCTTCGGCCGGGCCCGGGCGGAGTCGATCCTCGTCGACGGGGTCTGGGCGGCGCTGGTCAGCGCGAACTGGAACTTCGTCCTGAACGGCACCGACTACTTCGCCACCTGGGCGCCGCAGTCGCCGCTGCTGCACTACTGGTCGCTGGCGGTCGAGGAGCAGTTCTACCTCGTCTGGCCGCTGCTGGTCCTGGTCGGCTTCGGGATCGCGCGCGCGGTCGCCCGGCGCCGGCGCGGGCCGGCGGATCCGTGGGTCTGGCCGCCGTCGTCGCGCGCGGTCGTCGCGCTGGTCGCCGTCGTCGCGGCGGCCTCCTTCGCCTGGGGCGTCGTGCAGTCCGAGTCGTCGCCGGGGGTCGCCTACCTCTCGACGCTGACCCGCGCGTGGGAGCTGGCCCTCGGGGCGCTCCTGTTCCTCGGGGCGGCGCACTGGCGCCGGATCCCGGACCGGCTGCGCCCGGTGCTCGGCTGGCTGGGCGTCGCGGTGCTCGTCACCGGGTCGTTCGTGCTCACTCCGCAGACCCCGTACCCGGGCGTCGCGGCGCTGCTGCCGACCCTGGCGACCGCGGCGATCATCGTCGCCGGAGAGGGCGGACCCTCCCACGTCGTCCTCTTGAGCAACCCGGTCTCGCGGTTCCTCGGACGGATCTCCTACTCGCTCTACCTCTGGCACTGGCCGGTCTTCGTCTTCCTCGCCGCGCTCGTCGGCCACGACTCGCCCTGGTACCTCGCCGGAGCGATCCCGCTCGCCCTCGTCCTCGCCACCGCGAGCCACTACGGCATCGAGGAGCCCGTGCGCCGCAGCCGATGGCTCGAGCCGCGGGCCCGCCGCACCGACCGGCGCGGGAGCGAGGGCTGGCCCCGCTGGGTCGCGCTCGGCCTCGCTGCCGCGGCGCTCGTGACGACCGCCGTCGTGCTCGTGCTCCCGCGCGACAGCGTCGCCGTCGCCGGGGTCTCCGCGTCGACGGCCGTCGAGCCGGGCGCCGCGCCGGCCGTGCCCGAGGGGCTCGACGGGCTCGATCAGGTCACCGCCGCGCTCGGTGCCGCCTCGTCGGCGGTCTCCTGGCCGGAGCCGGTCGCGGAGGCGATCGACGCGGGGGACGCGGCCTTCGGCGGCGCCCTCGCCCGGACCTGCATCACGGTGGACGCGGCGAACGAGGACGACTGCGTGATCGGCGACGCGTCGCTCCCGAGGACCGCCGTCGTCGTCGGCGACTCCGTCGCCCTCGCCTGGGTGCCCGCGCTCGCGGGCTCGCTCAACGAGCAGGGCTACCGGGTGCGGCTGCTGACGGGAGCGCTCTGCCCGTTCGCCGACCTGCCGGTCACCGGGACCGTCACCGCCGATCCGGCCCCCGGCTTCCCCGCGACCTGCGACGACCACCGCCGCTGGACGCTGGAGCGCATCGCGGCGCTCCGGCCCGCCGCCGTGATCGTCTCGGACGCCGAGGTCGAGATGCTCCAGCTGATCCCGGAGGACCGCTCGACCGCGCAGGCGCGCTGGACCGAGGGCCTCGAGCGGAGCCTCGCCGAGGTCGGCGACGCCCGGACCGTCGTGCTGATGACGCCGCCCCGAGGCCAGGCGGTGGCGACCTGCTACACCCGCGTCGCCTCGCCGTCCGACTGCGCGGCGCCGGTCAGCGAGACCTGGTTCTCGCAGCTCGACGCCGTCACCGAGGCCGTGGCGGCGTCCCCCTCCGCCCGGCTGGTGGAGACCCGCGACCTGTTCTGCGCCAGCGCCGACCTGTGCCCGGCGTTCGCCGGCGGCACCCTCGTCCGAGCGGACGAGCAGCACATCACCGACGACTACGCCACCGCCATCGCACCGATCGTCTCCGAGCGCGTCCGCGCCGCTCTCGAGGGCTGACACGGTGCTCCGGGACACGACGAGAGAAGCCCCATGAACCTCCGAGAACTCGTGCAGATCTGGCAGCGCTACTGGGCGCTCGTGGTGAGCGTGCTCGCCGTCGGCCTGCTGACCGGCTGCGGGGCGCTGCTGCTCACGGCGCCGCAGTACACCGCGACCGCGCGGCTGTTCGTCTCGAACCAGGCCTCGGGCTCCGCGACCGATCTGCTGCAGGGGTCCACCTACACGCAGAGCCGCGTGGAGTCCTACGCCGCGGTGGCGACGCTGCCGATCGTGCTCGACGCGGTCATCGAGGACCTCGGGCTGCAGACCACCTCCGCGGAGCTGGCGACGCGGGTGTCCTCCACGGTCGAGCTCGACAGCCTGATCATCAACCTCTCGGCGGAGTCCGGGTCGGCCGAGGAGGCCGCCGACCTCGTGAACGCGGTCGCGTCCTCGCTCTCCTCGACGATCACCGAGACGCTCGAGCGGCCGCTCGCCGGACGCGACCCCGTCGTCACGGTCACGCCCCTGGAGGAGGCCGCACCGCCCGCGGCGCCGTCGTGGCCCTCGATCCCGCTCGTCCTCATCGCGGGCGGGCTCGCCGGGATCCTGCTCGGCGTCGGGCTGGCTCTCCTCCTGAACGCGCTCGACCAGCGGGTGCGGCAGGCGGCCCAGGCGGAGGCGCTGCTCGGCGTGCCGCTGCTCGGGACGATCCCGCGGACCCGCAATCTCGGCACCGTCCCGCTGATCGAGGAGGCGGCGCTGCGCTCCTCCTTCGGCGAGGCGATCCGGGCGCTGCGCACCAACCTCACCTTCGTCGACATCGGCGGGTCGCCGCGGCGGATCATCCTGGTCACCTCCTCGATCCCCGGCGAGGGGAAGTCGACGATCTCGCTCAGCCTCGCCGCGAGCCTCGCCGCGGCCGGGAAGTCCGTGATCCTCGTCGACGCGGACCTGCGGGTCTCGCGGCTGTCGGAGCGGCTGGGGCTCGAGACCGGCGTCGGCCTCACCGACGCGCTGCTGGGCCGGACCGCCGCGAAGGACCTCCTCCAGCCGGTCGGCGAGAGCGGCTCGCTCCGCGTGCTCGCGTCCGGCCGCACCCCGCCGAACCCGGCGGAGCTGCTCGCCTCGCCGACCTTCGACCGCATCCTGCAGGAGCTGCACGCCGAGGCCGACTACGTGGTCCTCGACGCCCCGCCCGTGCTCCCCGTCGCCGACTCGCTCGTGCTCGCGCGGGCGGCTGACGCGGTGCTCTTCGTCGTCGGCTCGTCGCTCGTCAAGCGGCCGCAGCTCACCAACGCGAAGGACGCCCTGCAGCGCGTGCACGCCCCGCTCGTGGGCGTCGTGGTGAATCTGCTCGCCGCGACCGACGACCGCGGCCGCGCCTACGGCTACGAGAGCCGCGCCTACGTCGAGGCGATCGCGCAGGTCCGCCCGGAGGAGCCCGCGGCCAGTGCGGACGACTCGAAGCGGGAGCTGATGCCCTCGTGACCGGGATCGCCGGCCGCGCCTGGCGGCAGCTCGGGATCGCCGCCTTCAACATCGTCGCCACGCACGTCCCCTCCCACCTCGTGCGCCTGGGCGTGCTGCGGCTGTGGGGCGCGAGGATCGGCGCAGGCACCTCGATCGGCCGCGGCACCTCGATCCTCGACATCGACCGCCTGGTGATCGGCGAGAACTGCTCGATCGGCTTCCGCTGCTTCTTCGACGCGCGGGGCGGGATCACGATCGGCGACGACGTCGCGATCGCGAGCGACACCCACATCATCACCGCGTACCACCTGCCGCAGTCCGACACCTTCGAGGCCGTCGAGGAGCCGGTGACCATCGGCGACCACGCCTGGCTGGCCTCGCGCACGACCGTGGTCGCGGGGGTCTCGATCGGCCGCGGCGCCGTCGTCGGTGCGTGCTCGCTGGTGCGCACGGACGTGGCGGCGATGACGATCGTCGCGGGCGTGCCCGCCGTCGTCCGCGGGCAGCGCACCTCCTCGCTCGCCTACTCGACCCGCTTCCGACGGCTGTTCTACTGATGCACGAGAGGGCGGCGATGATCCGCGAGCACGAGGTCGCCGAGGGCTGGTCGGACGTCACCCTCGTCTACGTCGCCCCGCGCACCGGCTCCAGCGGAGTGAGCGACTACGCCGACGACCTCATCGCCCGGGCCCGCGAGGTGGCCGGCGCGGTCGTCGAGGTGCGGCACGGCGGGGCCGGGGCGGACGGCGTGGCCGAGGTCCGCCGGGCCCGCCGCGAGGTCCTGCGGGCGATCGCGGCGGCCACCGGTCCGGTGATCGTCCACACCGAGCACAGCGGCGGCGTGATCGTGCCGTTCTGGCTGCTCGCGAGCCGTCGGGTGCGCGCGCGGGCGAGCGTCGTCACCGCCACGCTGCACGACGCTCCGCTCGCGGTCTGGACGCCGTTCTGCACCGCGCTCGTCGGCCGCAGCCACTTCGCGACCCACGCGATCCACTTCCCGCTGATGCGGCTGCACCGCCTGCTCGAGCGGCGCGTGCTGCGCGGCGTCTCGCTCTTCGCCCTCACCGCGTCGGGGGCGGCGGCGATCGAGGAGGAGCTGCGCGTCCGCGACGTCGACGTCGCCTTCCTGCCCGCCCCGGTCAAGCCGGCCGTCGCCCCGGCGGCGGAGCGCCCGCTCGCGATCGGGCTGTTCGGCTACGTCTACCGCGGCAAGGGCTTCGACCAGCTCGCCGCGCTCCGCGAGGCCGTCGATCCGGCCATCGAGATCGTGGTGGCGGGGCGCGGCACCGAGGCGCTGGAGCCGGTGCCGGGCGTGCGGGTGCTGGGCGGCGTGGAGGGCGAGGACGAGGACCGCTTCTTCGCCGGCGTCCGGGCGATCGTGCTGCCCTACGGCCGGCGCGGCGCCTACGGTCCCACGATCCACGTCGCGTCGAGCGTCGTCGCGCGGGCCCTCGCCTACCGGACGCCGATCATCGCCCTCGGCCACCCGGGTCTCAGCGACGAGGCCGAGGTGGTCGAGGGCGGCGTGCGCGAGCTGGCCGAGCGGGTCAACGCCGTGGTGCCCGACGACGCGGCGATCGGCGCGCTCGCGGAGCGCTCGGCCGGCCTCGCGGAGCGGCTCACCAGCGCGGCGGCCTTCGCGGTGTTCGCCCGTCGCTGGTCCGCGCTGCTCGAGGGCGCCCGCTCGTGACCGGGACGGCCGCCGCGGGGCAGGGGCGCCGGCGGATCCTCGCCCTCGCCGGCGCGAGCGGCTGGATGGTGCTGGGCCGCGGCTCCGGGCTGGCCTGGATGCTGTTCCTGGTGGCGACCGTCGGCCTCGGCGACTACGGCCTCTACGCGATGGCGTTCGCCGCCGCAGCGGTGCTCGCCGCTCCGTCCGAGAACATCTTCCTGGTGCGCAGCGTCCGCGTGGACGCGGCGACCTACGCGGCGGAGCGCAGCGCCCGCACGCTGCTCGGCCTCGCCCTGTTCGCGCTGGGCGCGATGGTCTACGCCTGGTCGTTCGTCGCCGGGCTCGCCCTGCTGATCGCCGGCGGCGAGATGCTGTTCAACGCGGTCAAGAGCCGGGCGCTGCGCGACGGCGAGCCGATGCTGCCGACCCGCTGGGACGCCGCCCGGCAGGTCGGCTCGATCCTGGCGGCGGTCGGGCTCTGGCTGCTCGCGGGGCGGGGTCTCCCGCTCGAGCTGCTGATGCTCGCCTACGTCCTGCCCTACCTCGTCGTCGCGGTCGTCGCCGTGCGCGGGATCCGCGGGGTCCGGCCGCGCTGGCCGCGGGGCGCGCGCGGGCAGCTGCTGCTCGTCGTCGACGCGGTCGTCACGGCGCTCTACCTGCAGGGCGACATCCTCCTCCTCGGCCTCCTGCTCGGCGACGAGGTCGTCGGCGCCTACGCGACCGCCTCGCAGCTGGTGCTCGCGGCGTCGATCGTCGGGCAGCTGCTCGGCCAGCAGTACACGGCGTCGCTGCGGGACGCGGGCGGGCGCCGGCACGGCGGTCCGCCGCTCGGGCTCGTGCTGGGGCTGGGCGCGGTGATGGCGCTCGGCACCGCGGGAGTGGGCGGCGTCCTGCTCCTGGACCAGCGGACCGCGCAGGTCGGCGTGCTGCTGCTCGTGCTGGCCCCGTTCGCCGGTCTGCGCTCCGTCTCGAACGCGTGGGTCACCGCGCTGTACGTGCTGGGCGCCGACCGGCGCCGCATCCTCGGCGCGGGGGCGGCCCTGCTGCTGCGCGCCGCGTGCCTGGCGATCGCGGTGCTCGCGGGCGTCGCCGGCGGGACGGCCGCGGCGCTCGCGGCCGTCGTCGGCGAGGTGCTCCTGGTCGGCGCCTTCGCCGTCGTCGTGCACGACTCCTACCGGCGGGCGGGCGGGCCGCCGGACGCCGACGGCGCCCGCGTCGACCCGCCGGCGGTCGCGCCGGCCGCGGCTCCCGTCCCGGGCGCGACAGGGGAGGGATCCGCATGAGCGGCGTCACCGAGTTCCTCGTCGCCAAGGACCCCGAGCTCGAGCGCACCGGGGACATGATGATGTTCTCGCTCGTCTACTCGCTCGCGCAGCAGCTCGGGCCCGTCCGCTACATCGCGCTCTCGCGCGAGTCGGGCGTGCGGAACGGGAACACGCTCGTGAAGAAGTCGCCGCCGTCGCCGGTGCGCCTCGTCGCCGGGGCGCTCGCGCGCGGGCGGAGCCTGGTGCACGAGCGCTTCGACCTGCCCGAGCTGCGCGCCGCCATCACCGCGAGCGACGCCGACCGGGTCGTCGCCGACCACACCTACCTCGCCGAGCCGTACTTCCGCTCCGGCGTGCAGAAGAAGCTGTACATCAACACCGTCGTGTCGGAGTCGCTGGTCTGGGGCGCGGCGCGCGGGAACCTCGGGCGCCTGCAGAGCGGCATGATCCTCCGCGACGAGCTGCGGGCGGTGCGCGAGGCGGTCGCGGTCGCCACCTACGACGCCGACGAGGCGGACGACTTCGCCCGCCGGGGAGTGCGGCGGACGCGCTGGCTGGACGTCACCCTCCCGCCGGTGCCCCGCCACCGGCGCGACCTCGCCGCGCCGCGGGTCGCCTTCGTCGGCGACCGCCGCTGGCCGCCGAACGAGGAGGGCGTGCGCCTGCTGCTGCAGTGGTGGCCCGCCATCCGCGCGGGCATCCCCGGCGCCGAGCTGCTCGTCATCGGGCACGGCGAGCGGCCGCTGCCCGTGACGGAGGGGGTCCGCGAGCTCGGCTTCGTCGACGACCTCGACGCGACGCTCGCGTCCTGCCGCGGGATCCTCGCCTCGATCGCCACGGGCGGAGGCGTGCGGGTGAAGATCCTCGACGCCGTCGCGCGCGGGATGCCGGTCGTCGGCACGCCCGCCGCCGTGGGGAGCCTGGACTCCCTCTTCGATCTCCCGGTGGAGAAGACCAGGGAGGGCTTCATCGAGCAGGCGCGCCGGCTCCTCCTCGACTCCGCGCTCGCCCGCCGCCTCGGCGACGACGTCTACGAGCAGAACATCGAGCACTGGCGGCAGGAGCGCCCGCTCCGGGCGGTCCAGGACTGGCTGGCGCCGTGAGCCGGCGACCGCTGCCGGTGCTCGCGGCCGTCGCCTACGCGCTCGTCGCGCTGGCGGCGCTGCTGCTCGCCGTCGTCCGCGGCGGCGTCGCGACGACCGCGGTGGCGATCCTGCTCTGCAGCGCGCCGCTGCTGCTCCACCTCGCCGTCCGCGTCCCCGCGCTCTCGGCCGTCGCCCTCGGCGGGGTGCTCGGCGCGGCGCCGTTCGCCACCGTCCCCGGCACCGGGACCTACGCCGTGCTGGCGCTCGCCGTCTGGTTCGCCGTGACCGTGCTCTGCCTGCGGCCCCGCTCCAGCCCGCAGAGCACCGCGGTGCTCGGCGTGCTGATGGCCTTCCTGATCGTCTCGGCCTTCTCGATGGTGGTGACCTTCGACGGGATCGGGGCCCTGCTCACCTACCTCCGCTGGGCGCTCGCGGCCGGCATCACGATCCTCGCGCTCGTCGCCGACGAGCGGATGCGGCGGACGGTGCTGCGGGCCTTCGTCGCGGGCGCGGTGATCGGCGCGGCGACCGCGCTGGTCATAGTGGTGCTCGATCCGGGCGGGCAGCTGCTCAACTCGCTCGCCCTCTTCGGCTACGGCGACACCTCGGCGGTCGGCAACCTGCGGACCGTGACGGTGGACGGCTCCTCGCTCACCCGGGTCAGCGGGCTCTACGTCGACCCGAACGTCGCGGGGCTGTTCTTCCTCTTCGCCTTCGGGATCGCCGGCGCTCAGCTGCGCGGCCGGCCGCGGATCCTGGTGCTCGCGCTGCTCGGCGCGGCGATCGTCGGGACGTTCTCCCGCGGCGCGATGGGCGCGCTGGTGCTCGGCCTCGCCGTGACGCTCGTGGTCTCGCACCGCTCGGCGGGCGCCCGCGCCGCGTCCGTCGCGGGCGGGATCCTCGCGCTCGGGAGCCTCTACTGGGTGCCGGCGCTCCGCGACCGCTTCGTCGACTCCTTCGACTCGCGCACCGCGGGCGTCTCGGACCGCGTCGACGCGCTGGCGAACTACCCCGGGCAGATGGCCGGGCACTGGTGGTTCGGCCGGGGCTGGGACCTGCGGGAGTTCACCGACGCGGCCTACGGCTACTCGCTCAACCACGTCGCCAACACGCCGCTGCTGATCGTCTGGCGCGCGGGGATCCTCTCGGGGCTGCTCTTCGTGGCGCTGCTGCTCGTGGTGCTGGTCGTCGCGGTCCGGCGGTCGCGGCGGGCGGGCTCGGGGTCCGGCTCGGACCTCGCCCTCGCGGTCTACGCCGGGACGGTCTTCTTCGCCTTCCAGGTCGACTTCCCGGTCGTCACGATGACCCCGCTGACGCTCGCCTTCGGCCTGCTGCTGACCCAGCTCTGCAGCGTGGCTCCCCCCGCGCCGCCACTCGCCGATCCGGTGGCCGGAGTGCGGACCGCCGCCGCCCTCGCGACTCCGCAGCCGTCCCCCCGACAGGAGCGTCAGCCATGACCGCCACCACTCAGCGGACCCCCGTCCGCCGCCCCCTGCGCGTCATCGGCCTCGACGGCTTCCGCGGCGGCCTGGCGATCTGCATCATCGTCGCGCACGTCGGCTCGCACTGGGCGCCCGGCGCCCTCCGCGGGACGGGGCTCGAGGTCACCGCGCAGGCGGTCGTCTCCTTCTTCGTGCTGAGCGGCTTCCTGATCTACTGGCCGTTCGCCCGGGCGGTCGTCGCCGGGACGAGCATGCGCGGGAAGCTCGGCGACTACGCGCTCTCGCGGGTGCTGCGCGTCTTCCCGGGAGCGACCGTCGGCTTCGTCGTGGCCTGGCTCAGCGGCACCCTCTACCTCACCAACGCCTACGACGCCGTCCGCGACGGTGCGGGCGACAGCGCGATCGGCCGCTTCGAGGACCCGTGGCGCGTGCTGCTGCACCTCAGCCTCCAGCAGTCCTACCTCCCCTCCCAGATCCAGACCGGCATCGCGCCCGCCTGGACGCTGACCATCGAGCTCGCCTACTACCTGCTGCTGCCGCCGCTGGTGGCGGTCTGCGTCCTGGTCCTCGGCCGGGTCGCTCCGCGGCTCGGTCGCTACGCGGTCGCGGCGGCACCGGGAGCGGTCCTCGTCGCGGTGGGCCTGGTCTCGAAGACCGCCGGCACGCTCTGGCAGCAGGCGTCGGGCCTCGAGTACGGCTCCTCGGAGTGGGGGCCGAACGCCCTCGCGGTCTTCAGCCGCAGCCTGCCCGTCTGGGCCGACGGCTTCGGCTGGGGGATGATCGCGATCGTCGTCTGGATCGCCGTCGAGCGCGAGGCGGTCGGGCCGCGCGGGCTGCGCACGGCCCGGCGCTCGGGCTGGATCGCGATCGCGGTCGGGCTCGTCGCGGTGGTGGCCGCCTACCTGCTCGTGCCGCGGTTCATCAGCGCGGGCGTGGCGATCGCGTCGCTCGGGGTGATCCTGCTGCTCGCGCTGCCGGTCAAGGACGGCCACTCGGTCTGGCGGGTCTCGCACCTCGTCGACAACCCGGTGCTGCTCTGGCTGGGCAAGACCTCGCTCAGCATCTACCTGCTGCACATGCCGGTGATCCTCTTCCTGGACCGCGCCGGCGTCGACTTCCCGGACACCCCGGTCGGGCTGGTGACCGGTGCCGCTGTCGTGCTCGCTACGACCGTCGCTCTGGCGTCGGTGGTGTTCCTGGGGGTGGAGCGACCGGCGCTGCGGCTGCGGAAGCTGGGACGCCGTCGCCCGGCGTGAGCGCTGCCCGGAGCGCCGGTGCGGCCCGCTCGAGCGCGTCCCGGATCGCCGTGGCCGCCTGCTCGTAGGAGTCGTGGGACCGGCGGTAGGGGTCGGCGATGTCCTCGGCGGCGGCGGCCGCCTGGGCGAGCGGACGCCGGGCCTGCACGCTGGCGAGCAGCTGCCGGAGCCGGGTGCCGGGGTCGGTCGAGTCGCCGGGGCGGGCGCCGTCGGCCAGGCGGGCGAGCTCGGCGAGGGTGAAGGCGCGGGAGAGGAGGGCCGGGGCGAGGCGCACGACCGCGGTGCGCTGCTCCCGGGTCATGGTGAGCACCAGATCGGAGCGCTCGAGCAGCTCAGGGGTGAGCTGCCGGCCGCGGTGCTCGTCGAGGGCGTGCGCGTCGACGCCCCAGTCCGCGATCGCCGCGCGCATCGGCTCGGGCATCGGCCGATCGAGCGCGGCGCCGAGCCCCGCGCTCGCGATCCGCACCGGCACGCCGTCGAGCAGGGACTCGAGGAGGAGCTCGGCCGCGGGCGACCGGCAGATGTTGCCCTCGCAGACCAGCAGGATCCGCGGGGAGCGCCGGCGGCGGAGCGACGGCTCGGCGGCGGTCTCCGCGGCGCTCATCGGGCGGCTCCTCGAGCGGCCCTTCGGGCGGCGCCTGGGCGTGCCGCTGCGACAGGGCGGCGCCCGAATCCGCCAATCTCGGCGGGCGTCGCGCCGGCCGGCACAGGTGTTTCGGGGAGCCGTTCGCGCCTGCCGGCGTCGATTCCCGGTCTCTCGGCCACGGATCCTCCTCGCATCGGGCCCTCGACGGGTCCGCCCGCGTCGACCCGGATCGATGCTACCGAGGCGGCGCCCCTCGGGAGCGCCCTGCGCGGCCGGATCCGCGCGGGGGCGGGATCCGCGGGGAGCGGGAATGATCGGGGGACACGGCCGGGGGAGAGCTCTCGGCGCACCGGTGGAGGAGCAGCGCCATGGCATCGAGCAGACCGTCCGACGCACCACGATTCTCCCGCCGCGGACTGATCTCCGCCGCGGGGCTGTCCACGCTCGCGCTCTCGGCGGGAGCGCTGCCGAGCGCCGCGGCCGCCGCCGCGCCCCGCGCGATCGCGCCCCGCTCGGGGGCGGGCTTCTCGGTCAACTCCGGGATCCTCTGGGAGACGGCGGAGTCGCGCACCCGCAGCCTCGACTGGATGGTCGCGGTGGGCGCGAACTCCCTCCGCTTCGACCTCTCCTGGTTCTTCGCCGAGCAGAAGAGCGGCACCTTCGACTGGTCGCTGTTCGATCCGATCGTCGACGGCGCCCGCGCCCGGGGGCTGTCGGTGCTGGCCGTGCTCGGCAGCGCCCCGTACTGGGCCGCGGCGCAGAAGAAGGAGGGGCAGCCGCACAACCGGCCCGCCTCGCTCCCCACCTGGCGCCGCTTCGTCAAGGCCGCAGCGACCCGCTACAAGGGGCGGATCTTCGCCTACGAGATCTGGAACGAGCCCAACGGCAAGGAGTACTTCTGGCCCGGGCCGGATCCGGTGTTCTTCACCTCGCTCGTGAAGGCGGCCGTCGAGGAGATCCGCGCGGCGGCCCCCGGGACCCTGACCGTCTGCGGCGGTCTCGGGCCGGGATCGACCGCCGCGGGCGACATGCTCGCGCCGGAGTTCCTCCGCCGGATGATCGCCGCGGGCATCGTCGCGACGAAGGTGGACCACTACGCCTTCCACCCCTACGACATGGACGGCACGCTCGCCGAGAGCGCCCGCTGGGACCTCACCCCGGTGCGCCAGGTGATCGGCTTCGCGGCGTCGCTGCGGGCGGCCGGAGCGGGGTCGTCGCAGATCTGGGCGACGGAGTACGGCTACCCGAGCGTCCTGGGCACCGATCCGCAGGCGCGGTTCCTGTCGTCGGGTGTGACGCAGTGGGCCGAGATGTCCTTCGCCGGGCCGATGTACCTGCACGAGCTGAAGGACCAGGGGGCCTCCGACACCTTCGGCGTCTTCGACACGGCGAACGCGCCGAAGCAGGCGGCCTTCGCGGTGCAGTGGATGCTCCAGAACGGCGTCCCCGCGCGCGACGAGGTCGTCCGATTCGACGCGCACGCCGACTCCGCCCTCGGCGCGGCGGTGAGCCCCGTCTTCACCGTGGGGCCGACCGCTCTCGGGCGCGACCACGTGTCCGGCACCCGCTTCGAGACGCCGACCGGCTGGTGGAGCTCGCCGGTCGCCGCCGGCGTGCTCTGGCGGCAGGTCGCGCTGCCGCCGTCGGGGCCGTTCGCCGACGGGATGCAGAACGGCCCGACCGGCGTGCGCGTCTTCTCGAACCCGCCGACGGGGACCTGGCTCGTGCTCGGCGACATCCTGACCGCATGGCGGCCGGCCTACGGCTTCCCGCTGGCGGGCCAGTACGTGAACGCCGCGGGCACGACGGTGCAGGACTTCGAGCACGGCACGATCTCGTGGAAGGCCGGGCTGGTCTCGGGGTCCCTCGACGCGTGAGGGCGGGTCGCGCGGGTGGGCGGGCGCGGGGGCTCGGCGTCGCGCTGCTCGCCGTCGGGGTGCTCCTGGGCGTCGCGGGCTGCGTGGCGGCGCCGGAGCCCGCGCCGTCGTCCGCCGACCCGTCGCCGCCAGGGACGGTCCTCGACGTCGGGCCGTGGGCGGGGGAGGCGCCGGCCGGCTCGGTCGTGCAGAGCGTCACCTTCCGCACGCTCGACGTGCAGGACCGCGCGGTCTCCTCGCACGCGCTGGTGATCAGCCCGACCACCGCCGGCGCCGCCGCGGGGCGGATCCTCGTCTGGGAGCACGGGACGACCGGCGCGCAGGCCGGCTGCTCGCCGAGCGCGATCCCCGGCTGGCTCACCGGCGGGGCTGTGCCCGGGCTCGACGAGCTCCTGCGCGGAGGGTGGACCGTCGTCGCGCCGGACCTCGCGGATCCGCGCACGGACCGGCCGATGCCCTATCTGGTCGGCGAGGGGGAGGCGCGCGCGTCGCTCGACGCCGTGCGCGCGACCCGAGAGCTGTCCGGCGGCGCACTCGACGCCGGCTTCGCGGTCTGGGGCCACTCGCAGGGCGGGCACGCGGCGCTCTGGACGGCGAGCACCGTCGCGTCGTACGCGCCCGAGCTGACCGTGCGCGCGGTGGCCGCCTTCGCGCCCGCCGTCGATCCCGGCGAGCTGATCGCGCCGATGGCACCCCCGGTCGCGGCCGCGCTGCTCGGCGGCTGGATCGCCGCGGGCTACGACGCTTGGTACGGCGACGACTCCGCGACGAAGGGCTTCGACCCGGCGCTCGCCCCCGTCCTCGAGGCCGTCGCGGCCGGCTGCCTCGGCGACCCGCCGACCGCCGAGCTCACGGCCGGGCTGGAGCAGGTCGCCGCGGGGACGGTCCCGGTCGGCGTCCGCGACTCGGCCTCGCTGCTCCGGCGCCGCCTCGCGGACAACACGGCCGCGACCGCGCCCGGGACCCCGACCTTCGTCGCCTGGGGCGAGGCCGACGACGTCGTCGCCCCCGCCTCGCTGGAGCGCTGGGCCGCCGCCGCCGACGGCACCGCCCTGGAGGCGCGCCCCTATCCCGGCCTCGACCACGGCACCGTCGTCGGCCCGGACTCCGCCGCCGTCGCGGACGCCCTGGCCTGGACCACCGCGCGCCTGCCCGAGCGCTGAGCCGCTTCCCGCAACCGTGCTGGCGACGGTGGGTCTCGATACGCCCCTGCGGGGCTGCTCGACCAGCATGGGGCCGGTCGGCTGCGCTTCATGCTGATCGAGTAGCCCGCACCGCGGGCGTATGAAGATCCGCCCGCGGGAGGACGGGGCCCTCAGCGCTCGCGGCCGTCGATCTCCTGATCGCCGAGGTGGGCGCCGTAGAACTCCGACTGCTGCCGCATGAGCTCCCGCATCGACACTCCGGGGCCGACGCCGTAGACGGTCCCGACGAAGTCGAGCCCGCGCTGGATCGCCCAGATCTCGTCGTGGCGCTCCGGCGGGAGGGTCGTCGCCGGCGTCCCCACCGCGACCCAGCCGATCGGGACCACGGCGCCCGGCTCGACGACGGTGTTCACCTGCACGACCGCGTTGATCCGGACCTCGGCGCCGGCGCCGATGCGGCTGCCGGGGAAGAGGGAGGCGCCCGTGGCGATGAACGCCTCGTCCTCGACGGTGCTGCCGTTCACGTGCGCGTGCGGGCCGATCATGACGGCCGCCCCGATGCTCACCGGGTGGCCCGCCCGGGCGCGGATCAGAGCGTTCTCCATCACGATCGTGTCCTCGCCGACGACGATCTCGCCGTCCTCCGCCGAGAGCACCGCTCCGTGGAGGACGCGAGCGCCCGGCCCGAGGCGGACGGCGCCGACGATCACGGCGGACGACGCGACGGACGCGGTCGGATGGATCACGGGCTCGCGGTCCCGATGTCTGGTGAGCATGCGCTCGCTCCTCGTCTCGCCGAGCGCCACCCGCTCGGCCCGCTCACGACGGTATCCCCGCCCGGGCGACTTCCGGTCCTCAGCAGAAGGTGCCGCGGGGCGCTCGTCGCGCGCACCCCCGTGTCGGGTGTACGGTCGTCGCATCTGAGGTAAAACGCAGGCCGCGCCGGTCTGCACGCGCACGCGGCATCGAGAGATCCGCCACTTCTTCCCTGTGAAGGAGTGCGCCCATGGTGCTCGACACCCCCCGATCCGCCCCGCGAGACACGGCTCCCCGCCGCCTGCGCGACGCCTGGATCGCCCTCGCCGGCCTCTCGGCCGTCTTCCTGTTCGAGATGCTCGACAACTCGGTCCTGAACGTCGCCCTGCCGACGCTCGGTCGCGAGCTGCACGCGTCGACGGCGGGCCTGCAGTGGGTGACGGGTGCCTACTCGGTCGCGTTCGGCGGCCTCATGATTCTCTTCGGCGCGATCGCCGACCGCTTCGGACGCCGCAGGGTGATGCTCGCCGGCCTGGTGGTGCTCGCCGCCGCGAGCCTGGCGACCGCGGCCGTGACGACGACGGAGCAGCTCATCGCCGTCCGGGCCGTGATGGGGGTCGCGGCGGCGATGACCACGCCCGGGTCGATGGCGCTCGCCTTCCGCCTGTTCGGGACCGACGACCTCCGGGTCCGGGCGCTGACCGTCGTCTCGACCGCCGGGCTCGTCGGACTCGCGGTCGGCCCCACCGCCGGTGGTCTCGTGCTGGCGGTCGCGCCGTGGCAGGTGCTCCTGCTCGCGAACGTGCCGATCGCGGTGCTCGCGCTGATCGGCATCCGCCTGGGCGTGCCGGCCGATGCCCCGGACGACCTGCACCGCGACCCGGTCGACGTCGTCGGCGCGCTGCTCGGCACGGTGACGATCGCGGCCGCCCTCGTCGCGCCGACGCTGCTCGTCGGCACCGGATCCACGGGCACCGACGGCGCCGGGACCGGGATCGGACCGTGGGCGCCGTGGGCGGCCGTGGCGACGGCGGTCCTCGCGGGGACCGGCTTCGTGCTCCGCCAGCGCACCGCCCGGCATCCGCTGCTGGACCTGCGCCTCGTGGCCCTGCCGCTCGTCTCCAGCGGACTGGCGTTCAAGGCCGCGACCGGTCTCGCCGTCGGCGGGCTGTCCTACCTGGTCACGCTCCAGCTGCAGCTCGCCTGGGGCTGGAGTCCGGCCGCCGCGGCGCTCGGCCTGCTCCCGCAGGTCGTCGTCCTCCTCGCCGGCGGTCGCTTCGTCGGCCCCTTCGTCGCGCGCGTCGGCCTCGAGCGCGCCGCCGCGCTGAGCGCGGGCGCCGTGGTCGCCGGGCTCGCCGTCTTCGGGCTGCTCGGCCGCTTCGGCTACGGCGGGGTGCTGGTCGCCCTCGTGCTCGTCGCGGCGGGGATGCGCGTGGTCGGCGTCGTCGCGGGGACGAACGTGCTCCGCGGGCTCCCGGCCGAGCGCACCTCCGTCGGCGCGGCCCTCGTGGACACGGCGAGCGAGCTCGCGACCGCGGTCGGCATCGCCGCCGGCGGCACGATCCTCAGCGCGCTCGTCGCCGGCAGCATCACGAGCGTCCGCGCGACGACGGTCGGGGCCGAGCAGCTCTCCGGCGCGGTCGGCGTCGCCGGGCTCGCCCTGGCCGGCCTCGCCGCCGGGCTCGTCGCCCTCGGCGTCCTCCGGGCGCGCACGGCCCCCTCGGAGCAGTGACGTCGATGCCGAGCAGGACGCCGGCCGGCACTCCTCGTGGAGCGCCGGCCGGCGTCGGTGCCGTGCCTGACCGGTGGGGTCAGCGCTGGACGAGCGGGATCGCGATGTCGGTGACGTCCGCGCCGATCGTGCCGAGGCGGGTGGCCGTGCCGTTGAGCACGCCCACCTCGTAGAGCGAGCCGTTCACCGCGGCCAGGCCGATCGAGCCGATCGAGCCGCCGTTGCGCAGGACGGAGTAGATGTCGAAGCCGGTGACACCCGCGGCGTCGACGCCGAGCTTCCCGGTCGGCGCCAGCGTGCCGGCGTTGGCGGGGGACTGGATCGCGATCTGGTCGAGCGCCGTGTCGAGGACGAACAGGGTCGTCGCCGTGTTCGGGTCGAGATCGTTGTTCGTGTACGCGGCTCCGTTGACGCCGGTGGCGACGGCGGGCGCGGCGTAGCTGAGCGCGCCGTCGGCCACGGTCGCGGCACCCGGAGTCGCGAACGGCTGGCGGAGGTTCTGGCCGGTGTCGCTGATCACGCGGAGGGCGTTCGCGGCCGGGTTGAAGTCGACGCCGAAGGTGGTGCCGCTGAGCGCCACGGTGAGGCGGGTGACCGGGGTGGCCACGCCGGTGGTCGCGTCGATGGAGTAGACGCCGGCGCTCGCCGCGGTGTTCCCGACGCCGTAGAGCTCGCCGTCCTGGACGCGGTAGTCGATGCCGACGAGCGCGGTGTCGCCGCCGGTCAGACCGGTGACGGCGACACTGCCGGAGACCGTGCCGGGCTTGAGGGGGTTGAACTGCACGAGCGCCGTGCCCTCGTCGGCGAGACCGACGACGCGCAGCTTGGCGGCCACCGAGCGGGCGGCGCTGACCAGAGCGCTGCTGGCATCGCTGGTCGCGGCGGCGGGAGCGACAGTGCTCGCGCCGGCCAGCACGGGGGCGACGGCCATCACGCTCGCGACGGCGACAGCGGTGATGCCGACTTTCAAGGTCCTGCTCATCATGAACTCCTCGAGACTTCCGGTCGCCGCAGATCGGCGACTCGAAGAGGGGTACTGCCCGGCCCCCGCGAGCGTTCATCCGCGCTGCGAGATTCTTCTGAGCTCGGTGGGCCGGGGGGCGGTTCGCGTGCCGGAGGGTGAGCTCGGGCTCGCGGAACGGGCCCGGGCTCGCTGGATTCGCGTGGGATGGCGAGCCGGGGTTCGGATCGCGTGCCGGGGGTGGTGGCGGGCGCCGTCCGGCTCGCGGAACAGGCCTGGAGTCGCCGGGATCGCTCGGGTGAAGGCATGCTGATCGAGTAGCCCGCGGAGCGGGCGTATCGAGCGGAGGGGGCGCCTTCGGCGCCAGTGCAGGGCGGGGAAAGGATCTTGTGGCTGGCT
>NZ_JALGRS010000021.1:0-30836 GCF_022815565.1 Rathayibacter sp. VKM Ac-2926
ACCCTCGCGACCCTCGGCTACGACGTCACCCTCACCCCCAGAACCGCGTGAAAGGTCACCATCCCTTTCCAAGTAGACCCACTCAACAGGGCGGGTCTGCAGACTCACCTGCTGACGGCGTCGGATCTCGATACGCCCGCTCCGCGGGCTTCTCGATCAACATGAGGGGCCGCTCGATCAGCAGGCGAGCGACCGCGCTCAGCACATGCTGGTCGAGTGGCCGCGGGACGCGGCGTATCGAGACCCACACCGTTCGGACGGCGGATCTCGATACGCCCGCTCCGCCGGCTGCTCGATCAGCATGCGGGCGCGAGCGCCGCGTCAGTGGCCGCGCGCGATCCACGCCTCGCGGTCGGGCTTCTCGGTGCCGATCGTCGTCGTCGGGCCGTGCCCCGTGCGGACGACCGTGTCGTCCGGCAGGGTCAGCAGCCGATCGGTGATCGAGTCGATGATGGTCGGGAAGGAGCTGTAGGAGCGGCCGGTCGCGCCGGGGCCGCCCTGGAAGAGCGTGTCGCCGGTGAAGACGGTGCCCAGCTCGGCGGCGACGAAACAGACGGCGCCCGGGGTGTGCCCGGGCGTGTGCCGCACCTCCAGCTCGGTGCCGCCGACGCTGATCACCTGGCCGTCCTCGAGCACGCCGCTCGGCGCGGAGTCGGGGTAGAACGCGTCCCAGAGCACGCGGTCGCCCTCGTGCAGCAGCACCGGCACGTCGACGGACTCCAGCAGCGCGGCGACGGCGTCGATGTGGTCGGTGTGCGCGTGCGTGAGCAGCACCGCGCGCAGCGTGCGGTCGCCGACGGCCGCGAGGATCGCCTCCGCGTCGTGCGCCGCGTCGATGACGACGCACTCGGAGTCGTCGCCGACGATCCAGACGTTGTTGTCCACGTCCCAGGTCCCGCCGTCGAGGGCGAAGGTGCCGCTGGTGACGAGGTGGTCGATGCGGGCGCCCATCAGAGCACCACCACCGAGCGGAGCACGTCGCCGCCGGCCATCGTGGTGAAGGCCTGCTCGATGTCGCGGATGCCGATCCGCTCGGTCACGAACTCGTCGAGCGGCAGCCGGCCCTGCAGGTACAGGTCGGTGAGCATCGGGAAGTCGCGCTCGGGCAGGCAGTCGCCGTACCAGCTCGACTTCAGCGAGCCGCCGCGGCCGAAGACGTCGAGCAGCGGGATCTCGAGGGTCATCTCCGGTGTCGGCACGCCGACCAGCACGACGGTGCCGGCGAGGTCGCGGGCGTAGAACGCCTGGCGCCAGGTCTCGGGGCGGCCGACCGCGTCGATCACGACGTCCGCGCCGAAGCCGTCGGTCAGCGCCTGCACGGCGGCGACGACGCCGTTTTCGTCGAGTCCGCTCGAGTCGATCGCGTGGGTGGCGCCGAGCTCCTCGGCCTTGACGAGCTTCTTCGGGTCGCGGTCGATGGCGATGATCGTGCTCGCGCCGGCCAGCTTCGCGCCGACGACGGCCGCGGTGCCGACTCCGCCGCAGCCGATGACGGCCACGGAGTCGCCGCGGGTGACGTTGCCGGTGTTCATCGCGGCGCCGAGGCCCGCCATGATGCCGCAGCCCAGCAGGCCGACGGCGGCGGGGTCGGCGGCCGGGTCGACCTTCGTGCACTGCTTGGCGTGCACGAGCGTCTTCTCGGCGAAGGCGCCGATGCCCAGCGCCGGGCTGAGCTCGGTGCCGTCCGTGAGGGTCATCTTCTGCGTCGCGTTGAAGGTGTTGAAGCAGTACCAGGGCTCCGCGCGGACGCAGGCGCGGCACTCGCCGCAGACGGCGCGCCAGTTGAGCACGACGAAGTCGCCGACCGCGACGTGGGTGACGCCCTCGCCGATCGCGCTGACCCGGCCCGCGGCCTCGTGGCCGAGCAGGAACGGGAAGTCGTCGCTGATCCCGCCCTCGCGGTAGTGGTAGTCGGTGTGGCAGACACCGCAGGTCTCGATGTCGACGACGGCCTCGCCGGGGCCGGGATCGGGGACGACGATGTCGACGAGCTCGACGGGAGCCCCCTTCGACCGGGCGATGACGCCGCTCACAGTGGTGGGCATGGGGGCTCCTTCGGGCGGGGGCGGGTGGTGCGGGGAACCGTTCCACAGTACCGAGCGGCGCCTGCGCGGGGGCCGTCGGCGGGGCGCGGGCGGACGCGCGGGCCCGCTGCCGGCATCCCCTGTCCAGAAGTTGTCGTACTCGACCGCCCGGTACGACAACTCCTGTGCAGAGGCTTCCCGCCGATCGCGACTGCCGAGAGGGGGAAGGTGCCGGACGCGTCGCTGCTGCAGAGCCGGACGCGCTGGTCGTACTTCATGATCTGGTCGGAGCAGCTGCGCGGCAGCAACACGAACGCCGCCATCCAGAGCGCCTACTTCCACCCCCGCGTCCTCAACCAGGGCGAGCTGACGCTCCCCTGACCCTGCGGCTTCGGCGATCCGTCAGGAACGGCTGCCTCCCGCGCGGAGAGGGAGCCGTCCGCGACGGATCGCCGGCATCGTGCCCGGGAGTAGGGTCCTGCGCATGAGTGCCGCGGACGAGAGCGGGCCGTTCTTCCACGGGACGAAGGCGGACCTGCGGGTCGGCGATCTGCTGGTGGCGGGGCGGCGCTCGAACTACCGGCCCGAGGTCGTCATGAACCACGTGTACTTCACGGCGCTGCTGGACGGCGCGGGGCTCGCAGCCGAGCTCGCGCCCGGGGAGGCGGAGCCGCGGGTCTACGAGGTGGAGCCGACAGGGTCGTTCGAGGACGACCCGAACGTCACGGACAAGAAGTTCCCGGGGAATCCGACGCGCTCGTACCGCAGCGTCGAGCCGCTCCGCGTCGTCCGCGAGGTGCACGACTGGACCCGGCTGACCCCGGAGGCACTGCGCGCGTGGCGCACGCGCCTCGCCGAGCTGCGCGACGACCCGCGCGGCGAGATCCTGAACTGAGCGGCGAGGCGTCCGCCTGCAGGCGGGGTCTGCGGCTCTGGTGCTGACGACGGTGGATCTCGATACGCCCGCTGTGCGGGCTACTCGATCAGCATGGAGGGCCGCCGCGCGGGCTGCTCGGCCGGACGCGCATCATGCTGGTCGAGTAGCCGGCCGAAGGGCGGCGTATCGAGACCTACCTCGCCGGAGATGCCGGCAGACCTCGTCCCACACTCCAGGAGTTGTCGTACTCGACCACCCGCTACGACAACTTCTGCGGAGCGGAAGAGCCGCTACTCCACCGTGTCGATCACGTCGATCCGCCAGCGGCCGTCGAAGACCAGGCCGATCCGCACGCGGTGGATCAGGTCCGCCTCCTCGGTGCTGCGGAACGTCTCCTTGCCGTTGGCGAGGACGCGGATGCCCGTCGTGTCCAGGAGCGCCCCGACGACGGCGTCGGTACCCGAGTTCGACAGCAGCTCGACCTCGGAGACGACCATGCTCCCGACCTGCCTCACCTTGCCCCGCGAGTACCACCGAGCATCCGAGTCGAGGCCCGGGAGCCCCTTCTCGGTCACCGCCTCGGCCAGCTCCTCCGGAACGCTCCGCGTGTAGCCCCGCTGGGCCCATTCGTCGTAGGCGTTCACGAAGGCCCACACGGCCTCGACCGGTCCGACGTCCTCGACACTCACAGCTCCGTCCCTCCTCTTCTCCTCCTCGACGAGGAGACGTGACGAGGGTGCCGGAATCGCCGCACGAGCTGCCGACGCAGGCGCGGAATCCTCGCCGAGGGCGAGGAACATCATGCTGATCGAGCAGCCCGCACAGCGGGCGTATCGAGATCCACCACCGTCAGAACCGGAGTCCGCAGACCCGCCCTCCTGGCGACGCCGGGTCTCGATACGCCCCTGCGCGGCTACTCGACCAGCATGACGGGAGGCCCCACGTCCTCTCCCTCACTGCCCCCGTCACGCCAGCCCCGCGCCGCCGATCGCGAGCGTCACGATCACCGTGAACACCGTCGTCCACAGAGCGATCGCGATCCCCTGCCAGAGCAGGACGCGGCCCTTCGCGACGCCGGCGCCGGCGAGCATCACCGCGGTGAAGTGGGTGGGCAGCAGCAGCGGGCCGAGCAGGCTCACCCCGGGGACGCCGTAGCGGGTGAACGCGCGCTGGAACTTCTCGCGGCGGGCGGTGGCGCGCTTCCGCGGCTTCCCGCCGGTGATCGCCGAGCGGACGCCCGCGCCGAGCAGCACGAGCAGCGCCACGCAGAGGAAGTTGCCCGCGGCGGCCGACACCGCGGCGACCACCGGGTGGATCCCGCCGATGATGCCGATCGTCGCGGCCCCTTCGCCCTCGATGAACGGCACGGCTCCGGCGAGCGCCACCACGAGCGGCTGGACGAGGTCGGGGACGTCCTGGATGAGGCCCTGGAATCCGAGGATCGCGTCGCTGACGATGGTCGACATGGCGGTGTCTCCTTCTGGCTGAGCGGCTGAACCGCTGCCCCGTCGATCGGGACATGTCCATCCCAGCCCGGCGCAGGGGGTGCCCGGCAGTGCCCTCCCGTCACCGCCGCTCGGGAGGAACGGCCGCCCGAGGGGTGACAATTGTCATGGTCGTACCCTGGGCCGCATGCCGACCGCACTGCTCCCTCCCGCCGAGACGACCGCCGCTCCGCCCTCGGGCAAGGGCGTCGCCGCGACCTGGTGGTACACGCTGCTCTCGGCCGGCTCGTTCGTGCTCGCGGTGCTGTTCGTCTGGCTGGTGCCGCAGCTGGTCGGCGACGCATCGCCGTGGCGGGTGGTCGGCTACCTCCTCGGCGCCGCGCTCTGGGCGGCGGTCTTCACCGTCTCCGCGCAGCGCTACCGCCGGGCCGACCGGGACGCCCCGACGCGCGTCGGCCCCGCCACCCTCGGACTCCAGGCCCTCGGTCTCGTCGGCGCCGCGGCGACGGGGCTGGCGGCGGGCAGCCCCACCCTCCCGCTCTCGCTCGCGTTCGTGCTCGTCGTGCTGCTGCCCTGGCCGCGCGGGATCCGCTGGCGGGTCACCACGTTCCTCACCGTGCTGCTCGCCGTCAGCGCCTGGCTCGAGCACGATCGGGCGTCGGGCACCGCGCCGCTCTCGCTCGCACCGGGTGCCGCGCCGGTCCTGTTCGCGTTCGCGGCCGCGCTGCCCCTCGCGATCGTCAGCATGCTCTGGTGGTGGGACATCGTCCGCGAGCTCGATCGCGCGCGGGTCGCGGAGGGCCGCCTCGCGGCCGCGCAGGAGCGGCTGATCCTCGCCGGCGACGTGCACGACCTCCAAGGACACCATCTGCAGGTGATCGCCCTGCAGCTCGAGCTCGCCGAGCGGCTGCTCCGCGACGATCCGGACGGCGCTCTGGAGCAGCTCCGCGCCGCGCAGCGCTCGGTCGACGGCGCCCGCACCGGCACTCGCGAGCTGGCGACGCGCTTCCGCAGCGTCTCGCTCGCCGACGAGCTCGCCAACGCCGCCGACCTGCTCCGCTCGGCGGGGCTGCGGGTCGAGCTGGCCGTCGATCCCGACGCGGACCGCGCCCCCGCCGACGTGCTCGGGCCGGTGGTCCGCGAGAGCACGACCAACATCCTGAAGCACGGCGGCGGCGAGTCGGCTCGGCTGCGGCTGGCGCGCGAGGCGGAGTCGTGGCGCTTCCAGGCGGTGAACGACGTGCCCGAGGGGGCCGAGTCGGAGGGGGCCGAGTCGGAGGGCGTCGAGGCCGGCACCGGCTCCGGCGTCCTCGGCATGACCGAGCGGATCGAGCGGGCCGGCGGCACACTGAGAACCCGCACCGCGCGCCGCTCCTTCGAGCTCGACGCGCGCCTGCCCGGCGGTGCCGCGTGATCCGGGTGCTCCTCGCCGACGACGAGGACATGATCCGCACCGCCCTGGCCGCGCTGCTCCGGCTCGAGCCCGACCTCGAGATCGTCGGCGAGTGCCGCGACGGCGCGGAGGCGGTCGCCGAGGCCGTGCGCCTCGAGCCCGACGTCTGCCTCTTCGACGTCGAGATGCCCGGCATGGACGGCATCGAGGCGGCGGAGCGACTGCGCCGCGTCTCGGCGACCCGGGTCGTCGTGGTCACCCGGCACGCGCGGCCCGGTGTGCTGCGCCGCGCGCTGGCCGTCGGCGTCAGTGGCTTCCTGCCCAAGTCGCGGCGGGTGGAGGACGTGGCGGAGGTGATCCGCCAGGTCGCCGCCGGCCGCCGCTACGTGGATCCCGAGATCGCGGCCGACGCCCTCGCGACCACGCGCAGCCCGCTCACCGACCGCGAGCTGGACGTGCTGAGCGCCGGCTCCCGCGGCGAGACCACCGGCGAGATCGGCAGGGCCCTGCACCTGTCCGCGGGCACCGTGCGCAACCATGTCTCGTCGATCCTGCGCAAGCTCGACGTCGACACCCGCCAGCGCGCCGTGATCGAGGCCCGTGAGAACGGCTGGATCTGACGCCGCAACCCGGCACTGCCCCGTCCGATCTGCAGGCGATCCGCCCCTCCTGCCTCCCGCCCTCGCGCCGGTAAGCGGCTTCCCCGCCGGATCACCTGCACAACGGACGCGCACCTGCACAACGGACGCGCACCTGCACTGCGGAGGGCTGCTGTCCGATCTGCAGGCGATCCGCCCCTCCTGCCTGCCGCCCTCGCCCCGTTGAGTGGCTTCCCCGCCGAATCACCTGCACAACAGAGGAGCACCTGCACAACGCGCGGGCACCTGCACAACGGAGGAGCACCTGCACACCGGCCCGGCACCCTCCCGGAGGGGTGCTGTCCGATGTGCAGGCGATCACGCCGGCACGAGACGCACGGACGCGGCGGAAATCGCGTTCCCGCGCGGATCGCCTGCAGATCGAACCGGCGCCGGGCTCAGAGCGCGATGACCACGCTCTTCAGCTCGCAGAACGAGCGCAGCGCCTCCTCGCCCAGGTCGCGCCCCATGCCCGACTCCCCCACGCCGCCGAACGACAGCGCCGGATCGAACAGGTTGTACGTGTTGACCCACACCGTCCCCGCGCGCAGCCGCCGACCCATCCGGTGCGCCCGCGCCAGGTCGTTCGTCCACACGCCCGCAGCCAGCCCGTAGGTCTGGTCGTTGGCGAGGGACACCGCCTCGTCCTCGTCCTCGAACGGGATGATGCCGACGACCGGCCCGAAGATCTCCTCGCGCGCGATGGTCATCGTGTTCGTGACGCCGGTGAAGAGCGTCGGCTCGACGTAGTAGCCCGGCCGGTCCGGCACGCCGCCGCCCACCGCGACGACCGCGCCCTCCGCCTCGCCCTGCGCGATGTAGCCGAGCACCTGCTGCCGCTGCTCCTCGGACACGAGCGGCCCGACGGTCACGCCGCCGGCCAGCCCGTCGCCGAGCGCGACCTTCCGCACCGCAGCGGTCAGCCGCTCCGTCGTCTCCTCGAGGATCGAGCGCTGCACCAGCAGCCGGCTGCCCGCCGTGCACATCTGGCCGGAGTGGCCGAACGACGCGCGCATCGCGGTCAGCACCACAGCGTCCAGGTCCGCGTCCTCGAACACGATGTTCGGGCTCTTGCCGCCCAGTTCCAGAGTCAAGCGGGTGAAGTCCTCGCTCGCGGCGCGCATCACCTTCCGGCCGACCTCGGTGCTGCCGGTGAAGGACACCTTGCTGACCAGGGGGTGCTCGGTGAGCGCCGCGCCGACCCGGCCGTCGCCGGTCAGCACGTTGACGACTCCCGCGGGGACGCCCGCCTCCTCGCAAAGTGCCGCGAGGCGCAGCATCGTCAGCGGAGTCTGCTCCGCCGGCTTCACGACCACGGTGCAGCCCGCGGCGAGCGCCGGCGCCAGCTTGAAGCTCGCCGTCATGATCGGGAAGTTCCACGGCAGGATCAGCGCCGCGACTCCCACCGGCTCGAACGTCGTGTAGACGTGGTGCTGCGCGTCGACGGGCACGACGGTGCCGGTCAGCCGCGAGGGCGCGCCGGCGTAGTAGCGGAAGACGCGGGCCGAGGTCGCGGTGTCGGCGCGGGAGCGCTCGATCGGCTTGCCGTTGTCGCGGGTCTCGAGCACCGCGAGCTCCTCGAGGCGGTCCTCGATCAGGTCGGCGATGCGGTTCAGGATGCGACTGCGGTCGTGCGGGCTCATCCCGCTCCAGCGCGCGTCGTCGTGCGCGCGGCGGGCGGCGGTGACGGCCGCCTCGATCTCCGCGGGGCCGGCCTGCGGGACGCGGGTGAGCAGCTCCTCCGTGGCGGGATCGACGACGTCGAGCAGCTCCGCGCCCTCGGGAGCGAGCCACGCGCCGTCGACGAGGAAGGGCTCGATCGGCGCGAGCGGGGCGAGGGTGTCTCTCATGGGGTCTGCGTCTCTCTCATCGGGGGGCGGGTCGGGGGCCGGAGTCGTCGGGCCCGAGGGGGCGGGGCGGGATGGTCGGTCAGGGCCGGTCGATCACGGCCGGTCGAGCAGCCGGGCGGGCTCCTCGACGCTCATCCGCCGCAGCACGTCGTCCGCGACGCCGAGCGCGCGGAGCCCCGGCAGGACGCGCGCGCCCAGGTGGTCGAAGCCGTGCCCGCCGAAGCGGCGCAACTGGCCCTTCGTCCAGGTGCTGTGACCGAGCACCCAGCGGATGCCGGGGTCGGTGCCGAGCAGCTCCAGCAGCGCGTCCAGGCGCTGCGGGTCGCTCGCGTTGCGGATCCGGCCGACGTGCGCGCCCTCGTTGCCGAAGCAGAGCTCCAGCACGGCGCCGGCCCGGCCGAGATCGCGGAGGTAGGGCAGGTCGAGGAACTCGTCGACCGTGCTGAAGACCACGCGGCCGGGATCCACTCCCTCGGCGACGACGTGCGCGAGGACCTCGAGGCCGTTGCGGGCGTCGGCGGCGAGCCGGACGGTGATCGCGGAGCCGGTGGCGGCGGCAGCGCGCGCCGCGGCGGTGAGGCTGATCCGCTCCTGCTCCCCCTCGGGAGTCGCGAAGGCGCCGGTCGTGCCCATCAGGCCGAGGAGTCCCGCGCGGTAGGTCGTGCCGGGGATCGCCTCCGTCAGCGCCCGGGTGAAGAGCTCGGTGCGGCCGTCGACGTCGAGCGCGAGGAACCACTCGGGCAGGAGGCGCGGGAGGTACGCGCCGTACCCGGCGACGATCGCGACGCCCGCCTGGCCGGACAGGGCGGGCAGTCGGGAGTGGTCGGGGCCGAAGCCGAGCGAGCTGAGGTCGACGGCGGCGGCGAGCCCGGCCGAGGCTCCCGCGCGGAGCTCATCGGCGAGCAGCTCGACGTCGTCGAGGCGGAGGTTGTCGCCGAGCGCGAGCTGGCTCCAGCGCAGGGCGGCCGCGAGCTCGGCGGTGACCGGGGCGTCCGGATCGAGCGCCTCGACACCCGGCCGCTGCAGCGCGCTCGCGTCGGTCAGCAGGTGCTCGTGCATCGACACGACGCCGAGCTCCGCCGCCTCGATCGGACCGAGGACCGTCTGGATGGCCATGCGCCGCCTCTCGCGCGGCACGCTGCCGCTGGATCCAATATAGATCGGTATGGATCCAGAAGCGACGTGTCGGTACTCTCCCAGCCTTGCGCACGCGGTCCCTGAGTAGAATCGCAGACAGCAAGGGGAGTACTCCCGACTGCGGTGAGTCCGTCATTACGGATGCGAATGAGCGTCCCGGGCCATCGGCTCCGCCACCACCTCCGAGAGGTCGCGGCCGGAGTGGAGGAGACCTTGGTCCCTCATCGACCGACCCTCTTGGAGCACCCCCGTGCAGATCACACCCGTCATCTGGCTGATCACCATCGCCGTGACGATCGCCTTCTTCGTCTACGAGTTCTTCGCACACGTGCGGAAGCCGCACGAGCCGACCATCGGCGAGTCCGCCCGCTGGTCGGCCTTCTACATCGGCCTCGCGCTGCTGTTCGGCGTCGGGATCGGCTTCGTCGCCGACTGGCGCTACGGCGGCGAGTACTTCGCCGGCTATCTCACCGAGAAGGCGCTGTCGCTCGACAACCTCTTCCTCTTCCTGATCATCATGACCGGGTTCGCGGTGCCGAAGATGTACCAGCAGAAGGTGCTGATGATCGGCATCGTCATCGCGCTGATCATGCGCGGTGGCTTCATCGCGGTCGGCGCGGCCCTGATCGAGAACTTCTCCTGGGTCTTCTACCTCTTCGGCGCCCTGCTCTTCGTGCTGGCCTACCAGCAGATCAAGGGCGACCACGGCGACCCCTCGAACAACGCCTTCATGCGCCTGGTGCGCCGCGTCCTCCCCGTCACCGACGAGTACCACGGCGACAAGCTGACGGTGAAGAAGGACGGCCGCCGCTTCGTCACCCCGATGCTGCTGACCATCGTCGCCATCGGCTTCATCGACCTCGTCTTCGCACTCGATTCGATCCCCGCCATCTACGGACTGACCAACGAGGCCTACATCGTCTTCACCGCGAACGCCTTCGCGCTGATGGGCCTGCGCCAGCTGTTCTTCCTGATCGGCGGGCTGCTCGAGCGCCTCGTCTACCTCAGCCAGGGCCTGGCCGTCATCCTCGGCTTCATCGCCGTGAAGCTCGTCCTCCACGCCCTGCACGTCAACGAGGTCCCGTTCATCAACGGCGGCGAGCCCCTGCTCTGGGTCCCCGAGATCCCGATCTGGTTCTCGCTCACCTTCATCGGCGCCACGATCGCCGTCGCCACGATCGCCAGCCTCCTGAAGACCCGCGGCGACCGCTCCAAGTCCGACCGCGCCACCGTCCAGGACGCCCCCCTGGAGACCCCGGCCGACGTCCCCTCCCGCCGCGAGCACTGACCCCCTCCGCGAGATGCCACTTGGGCACGCGACACGCCGTGAAAGGCGTGCACAAGTGGCATCTCGCGGGAGGCGCGTCAGAGGGTGGGCGTCCAGATGCGCATCGTGGAGGGCCCGCGGTTCGCCCAGCGGTAGTAGGGGTGGAACTCGGCGGTGAAGCGCTCGCCGACCTCCGCCGGGACGGAGTACGGCCACGGGGACGCCGGGGCGTCGCGGCGGACGAGCGCCACCCGGGCGCCGTCGCCGACAGCGACCGGCGAGACCTCGGCGTCCACCGCCACGTGCTCCGTGTCGAGGCCCTCCGGCAGCTCGAGCGACTCCAGCGCCAGCACGAACGGCCCGCGCTCCACCGCGACCTGGCCGCGCACCGCGTCGATCCGCGGGTGCGGCGTCACGAAGCGCGCCGGCATCGGCAGCGACAGCCGCACGACGTCGCCGGCCGCGAACGCCCGCCGCACCGTCACCGTCGACAGACCCGCGTCCACCGCCTGCCCGTCGAGCAGCGCCGTCCCGCGCGCGAACGGCGGGATCCGCAGCGTCAGCGCGAACTCCGCGTCCGCGAGGATCCGTACCGCGATCTCGCCGTCCTCCGGATACGCGGTCTCCACCTCGAGCGACACCTCGCCCGTCGTCACCCGGTACGCCCCGTACTGGTGCAGCTGCACCCCGTCGTCCGTCGCCGTCGCAAAGCTCAGCTCGACGCTCGCGAGAGTCCGCGCCGTGTTCGTCGGGCAGCAGGACACCCAGAACCACGGCGCCCGCAGGCTCGACTGCGCCCGGTCGGTCTCGACGCTCTCGTCCGGCGCCACCCCGTCGACCCGCTGCTGCAGCGTGTTCGTGTAGAAGAAGGCGCGCCCGTCCTCGCGAGTCGCGGGCAGCACCGCGTTCAGCAGCGTCCGCTCCATCAGATCCGCGTAGGCCGCGTCGTCCGAGCGCAACAGCAGCCGCCACGACAGCATGTTGGACGCGATCGCCGCGCACGTCTCGGCGTAGGCGCGGTCCGGCGGCAGCTCGAAGTCGGCGCCGAACGCCTCGTCCTGGTGGTGCGAGCCCATCCCGCCGGTCAGATAGGTGCGGCGCGCGACCGTCGCGGCCCACTGCCGCCCCACCGCGGCCTCGAGCTCCGCGTCCCCGGTCTCCACGGCGACGTCGAGCGCCCCGGCGGAGAGGTACAGCGCCCGCACCGCGTGCCCGCGCAGCACCTCCGCCGAGCGCACCGGCAGGTCGTCCTGGAAGTACTCCGGCCCGAAGGCGATCGGACCGAGCGTCCCTGTGCCGCGCCGCTCGACGAACAGCCGCGCCTGCTCCAGGTACCGCCCGTCGCCGGTGGCCCGCGCCAGCTCGGCGAGGGCCGGCTCGATCTCGGGATGCCCGCAGACCGCGACGCGCCCCTCCGCCCCGAACACCGCGATCACGTGGTCGGCCAGCCGTCGCGCCACGGCCGGCAGCAGGTCGTCGTGCCCGGTGCGCAGCCGCGCCACGGCGGCCTGGATCAGGTGGCCGAAGCAGTACAGCTCGTGCCCCCACTCCAGATCGGAGTAGCGCGCGCGCTGCCCCGGCCGGCCGAAGCTCGTGTGCAGGTAGCCGTCCTCGTCCTGGGCCCCCGCGACCCGCAGCACCAGCGCCTCGTACTGCGCGGCGAGCTCCGGATCGTCGGAGCGGCCCAGCTCCCAGGCCATCGCCTCGAGCAGCTTGTAGACCTCCGAGTCGACGAACTCGATGCCCGCGTGGAGGTCGCCGCCGGCCGCCGAGGAGATCGTGCCGTTCGCCGCGCGGTCGAAGTTGCCGGCCCAGCCGACCCGCTCGATCCAGCTCAGGCAGTGGCCGATCACGGCGTCCGCGCCGAGCCGCTGGTAGTGCTGCCAGAAGCCGCCGGTCAGCCGGATCTCGTCCTGGCGCAGCGGCCGGAGCGCGCCCGCGGTCGGGGCGACGGGGCCGCCGAGGGCGACGGTGGTGGTCAGGGTCACGAGGATCTCCTAGGAGGAAGAGGGTCAGTCCTTGACGGCACCGGCGGTGACACCCGCCGAGACGTACCGCTGGGCGACGACGAGGAGGAGGGCGGCCGGGAGCGAGGCGACCACGGCGGTCGCCATGATCGAGTTCCACTCCTGGTTGTTGTTGCCGATGTACTTGTAGATGCCGAGCGTGATCGGCTGGAGCTTCCCGCCGCTGTCGAGGGTCGACGCGAAGATGAAGTCCGACCAGGCCCAGAGGAACGCGAAGAGCGACACCGTGACGACGGAGTTGCGGCTGATCGGCATGATCACCGAGGTGAAGGTGCGCCACGCGCTCGCGCCGTCCATCCGCGCGGCCTGGGTCAACTCGTCGGGGATGCCGGACATGAACGCGGTGAAGATCAGCACGCCGAACGGCACCGCGATGGTCGAGTCGGCCACGATCAGCCCGGGGATCGAGTTCAGCAGCCCGAGGTTGAGGTAGATGGCGTAGAAGCCCATCGCCATGATGATCGCCGGGATCATCTGCGCGATCAGCAGGACGAAGGAGAGTCCCTGCCCGCCGCGCGGCCGCAGCTTCGCGAGCGAGTACGCGGCCGGAGCGGCGATCGCCACGGTCAGCAGCACCGTGCCGAGCCCGACGATCAGGCTGGTGCCGAGGTACGGCAGCTGCTCGCTCAGCACGGCCTGGTAGCCCGAGAAGGTGGGCGCGAACGGGAACCAGTCCGGCGGATCCTTCCGCATCGACCCGGTCTGCGTGAGCGAGACGTTGATCATCCAGTAGACCGGGAACAGCATGATCGCGGTGAGCAGCACGCCCACGAGGGTCAGCCACCAGGGGCGCCGGGCGCTCATGCGTCGGCCTGCTTCCGCTGGACGCGGATGTAGATCAGGCCGAAGACCAGCGCGAGGATGATCAGCAGGTTGCCGACCGCCGCCGCGGGGCCGAAGTCGGGCAGCATCGAGCCGAAGCCGAGCTGGTAGGTCCAGGTCGCCAGGGTCGTCGACGAGTCGGCCGGCCCGCCCTTGGTCATGATCCAGATGATGTCGAACACCTTCAGCGTGTAGACGAGGCCGAGCAGGATCGTGATCGCCGACACCGGGCGCAGCAGCGGCAGCGTGATCCGCCAGAACTGCTGGGCTCCGGTCGCGCCGTCGAGCGAGGCCGCCTCGTAGAGGTCCTGCGAGATGTTCTGCAGACCGGAGTAGAGGATGACCAGGTTGAACGGGATGCCGATCCAGATGTTCGCGATCAGCACCGCGATCAGCGAGGTCGACGGCGAGGTCAGCCAGTTGATCTGCCCGATCCCGAACGACTCGAGGAACGCGTTGACGATCCCGGAGTCGCTGTTCAGCATCCACGACCAGGTCGAGGCCGAGACGATCAGCGGCAGCAGCCACGGCACCAGGAACAGCGCCCGGAGCGTGCTCGCGAGCGGGAAGCGCCGGTAGAAGAAGACCGCGAGCGCGAGCCCCAGCGTGAACTGGAAGATGAGCGAGACGCCCGTGAACACCGCGGTGTGCAGCAGCGCGGGGCCGAAGGTCGGGTCGCGGAAGACCTGCACGTAGTTGTCGAACCAGACGAACGGGGCGTTGCCCTGGACGAAGGAGCGGACCGTGTAGTCCTTCAGACTCAGCTCGAGGTTGCGGTAGAGCGGGAAGGCGTAGAACACGAGCAGGTAGACGACGAGCGGGGCGAGGAACGCCCACGCCGCGAGCTGCCCGCCCGGCCGCCGCCGCCTGGGCGCCGGGGCCGCGACAGCCGCGACCCCGGGCTCGGCCTCGCGGCGCAGCAGCCGCCCCGTCTCAGTGGCCGTCGTCATCGTTCCTCCCGCATGCTGGTCGAGTAGCCCCGCATCGCGCCCTGCATGCTGGTCGAGTAGCCCCGCAGGGGCGTATCGAGACCCACCACCGCAAGAACCTCCGGTCCGCAGACCACCGCTTCGACGCCGGCAGATCCCGAGACGCCCGCAGAGCGGACTGCTCGATCAGCAAGGGGCTCCACACCGCTCATCACTGCGTCGCGGACTCGGCCGCCGACTGCGCCGCCTTCAGCGCGTCGGACGGCGACTGCGAGCCGCTCAGCGCGGTCTGCACCGCGGACCAGAGCTGCTCGGAGATCTTCGGGTACTTCGTCCCGAGGTCGTCCGAGGTGCGGCCCTTCGCGGCCTGGACGGCCTCGACCCACGGCGCGAGGTCGGCGTTCCCGGCGACCTGCGCCTCCTGCGCCGCGGCCGTCGGGGCGATGTACGACAGCGTGTCGTCGGTCGTCACCAGGTTGTCCGTCGAGGTGAGGCACTCGGCGATCGCGGTCGACGTCTCGTAGCGCGCCTCGTCCTTCTGCACGGGCAGGGTGAGGAACTCGCCGCCGGTCGGAGCGGGGGCCGAGCCGCCGTCCTTCGCCGGGATGGTGAGGATGCCGTAGTCGATTCCGGAGGCCTTGGCGTTCGCGAGCTGCCAGGTGCCGTTCTCGCCGAAGGCGTACTCGCCGGTCTCGAACTCCTGCCAGCTGGTGGTCTGGGTGTTGCCGATCACGGAGTTGGGCGCGTAGCCCTTGTCCAGCCAGTCGGTCCAGAGCGAGACCGCGTCCACGGCGGCGTCCGAGTCGAGCTCGGTCAGCTCGGCGCCGGAGCCCCAGAACCAGGGCAGGAACTGGAAGGTGCCCTCCTCGGTGCCGATGCCCGAGAACGTGATGCCCTTGCCGCCCGAGGCGGTGACCTTCTCGAGCGCGGCGGTGAGGCTCGCCCAGTCGGTGATCGAGGACACGTCGACGCCGGCCGTGGCCAGCACGGTCTTGTTGTAGTAAAGCGCCAGCGTGTTCGCGCCGATCGGGACGCCGAAGGTGTCGCCGCCGACCTCGCCCGCGGCCAGGATGTTGGCGTCGATGTCGCCGGTCTCGAGGCCGTTCTCGGCGGTGGTGGTCAGGATGCCCGACTCGGCGAGCGTGGAGACGACCGGGTTGTCGACGAGCAGGATGTCGGGCGAGCTGCCCTGCTGCCCGGCGAGGAGCGCCTTGTTGGTCAGGTCGGTGGTGTCGTAGCCGGTGCGCTCGACGGTGACGCCGGCCTCGGTGCCGCAGGAGTCGATGAGCTTCGCCCAGTCGGACGACTCGTCGAACTGGGGGTACGGGTCCCAGAAGGTGTAGGTGCCGCCGGCGGCGGAGGAGTCGCCTCCCGAGCCTCCCGCGCAGCCGGTCAGTGCTGCGGCTGCGGTCCCGAGCAGGACGGCGGCGGCGAGGCCCCGAGTGTGCTTCCTCTTCATCGCGGATGTTCCCTTCGTCGTTGACGGGTGGTGCTGGTCGATCTCGGCGAGCGCCGGACCGAAACTACTTTCTGCGGGTTCAAAGTAGACACGGCGGGAAGGTCGAGTCAAGAGTTGTCGCGTTTTCGGTGTTTTCGGTTCGCGGAATCCTGTGCGAGGATCGTCCAGGGCGCACCGGCGTCCCGCGGAAGGAGGACGTCATCGCGCCGCGCAAGCCCACGGGCACCATCACGCTGACCGACGTCGCCCGCGAGGCCGGCGTCTCGATCGCCACCGCGTCGAAGGCGCTGAACGGCCGCGACCAGGTCCGTGCCGAGACCCGCCAGAAGGTGCTGGACGCCGCCGCCGCGCTCTCCTTCACCCCGAACCCGTTCGCGCAGGCCCTCAACTCGCGCCGCACCGGCACCATCGGAATGCTCACCAACGACCTCGACAACCGCTTCGTGCTGCCCGTGCTGCTGGGCGCCGAGGACGCGTTCGGCGCCGGCTCCACCTCGGTGTTCCTCTGCGACGCCCGCGGCGACTCGATCCGCGAGCAGCACCACATCAAGAACCTGCTGGCCAAGCGCGTCGACGGGATCGTCGTGCTCGGCCGGACGACCAATCCGCGCCCGTCGATCACCCCGACGATCCCCGTCCCGGTCGTCTACGCCTACGCGCCCTCCGAGGACGAGCGCGACTCCTCGTTCACGCCCGACAACACGCTCGCGGGCGTGCTCGCGGCCCGCCACCTGATCGAGCGCGGGCGCACGCGCATCGCGCTGATCAACGGGGAGCCCAGCTACACCGCCGCGCACGACCGCGCCCGCGGCGTCGAGCGCGCGCTGACGGAGGCGGGCCTCCCGCTGGTCGGCGGCGACGTGCTCTACGGCCAGTGGTCGGAGAGCTGGGGCCGGCAGTGCGCCGAGTCGCTGCTCGCCGCGCACCCGGACCTGGACGCGATCATCTGCGCGAGCGACCAGATCGCCCGCGGCGCCCTCGACCACCTGCGCGAGAGCGGGCACCCCGTGCCGCGCGACGTCGCCGTCGTCGGCTTCGACAACTGGGACCTCCTCGTCGAGGCCGCCCGCCCCCCGCTCACCAGCATCGACATGCAGCTCGAGGCCCTCGGCCGCGCCGCCGCCGAGGAGCTCTCCCACGCCATCCACGGCCGCGCGACTCCCGGCGTCCGCTCCATGCCCGTGCGCCTGGTGCCCCGCGAGTCCTCCGGCTGACGCCGGGTCTCGATACGCCGCGTCCCGCGGCTACTCGACCAGCATGCATCCGGTCGGGCAGGCCTCTTCCTGCAGGTCGAGCAGCCCCGTTCACCCTGGTCGACCAGGCCCGTTCATGCTGGTCGAACGGGCTTGTTCATGCTGGTCGAGCGGGTCTGTTCATGCTGGTCGAGTAGCCCCGCAGGGGCGTATCGAGACCTACCCACCCCGACCGATCAGAACGTGTCGCGCCTGGCCGCCGAGCGCAGCTGACCCGCATGGCATCATGCGCTGGTGAGCGCCCCCGACCTGAATGCGGACGTCCTGGCTCCGTTCCGAGACTCCGGCGTCGATCGCCATGTCACTCTGCTGCTCGGTGCCGGTGCGTCGACGTCATCGGGGCTGCCCGGGTGGGACGAGCTCGCCGTTCGGCTCCTCCTGAAGAGCGGGGCCGTCTCCTCGGAGTCCGCCGCGCAGGAGCTCGTGCAGCGGCAGGACCCACTCCTCGTCGCTGAAGCCGCGAAGAGCACTCTGGACCGGTGGGACCAGCGCGTCAGGGCCGCGCTCTACCAAGGGCTGCAGGATCTGTCGCCTTCGTCGCTGCATCTCGCGGCTGCCGGCCATGCCCTCGACGGGAGAACCGACGAGACCACGGTGGCGACGTTGAACTTCGACGTCCTCCTCGAGGACGCCATCGACATCGAAGGAACCGCGGAGGGTCGCGTCGACGACGACGAGTCCTCGACCGCGTACGTCGTGCACCACCTGCACGGAATCGCCTCCCCTTCGCGGAGCGAGGGCGTCGTCCTGACCCTGTCCGACTACAACGAGCTGCTCGGCGACCAGGACTGCTGGCAGCAGCGCTTGCTCACCAAGGCAGCGCAGGACGGCGCCATCGTCATCGCCGGAACGTCCTACCGAGATCCGGACGTCCGGCGCTGGCTCCACGTCGCTCTTGCCGACTCGCCTGACGGCAACGCGGCGCTGGTGCTTCTCGCGCGCCAGGCCTTCGGCGTCTCGAGAGAGCGATTCGACGAGATCAAGAGCGCCCTCGCCGGGCAGTGGAGAGCTGCCGGACTGCAGCCGATCCTTCTCGAGGACTTCACCGATGCCGCGCAGATCATCCGCGAGCTCCGTCATCTGCATCGACCTCGGTACCGCTCGCCGCAGCAGCGGGCGACCGCGCTCTGGGATCTCCACGTCGACGGCTTCGACGTCCGCCAGCCGGAGTACTCCGACGCACTGGACGACGACGCGCGGACGCTGCGCGACGCCTTCGACGTCGAGCAGCTCGGCGTCAGCCTGTGGCTCGCGGACGGAGCGGGCAGCGTCGGACGGTACGCCTCCCAGGACCGGACCTATCGAGCAGCGTCCGACATCCGCCTCGTGCCGAGCGGACACGACAGCGCCTGGGTCGCCGGCCGGACCCTCGGTGCGGAGAGCATCGTGTTCCAGAATCTCGACCCGGCCGGAACGAATCGCTGGGGCACGGTGCTCGCCCTTCCGATCAGGGTGTCCTTCGCGGGTCTGCCGGACATCGCGACCGCGGTGCTGAGCGTCGGCCTTCCCGGCACCGCGGAGGCGTTCTCCACGTCGAAGGCGATGTGGTTCGACCAGGTGCTCGACATCGCGAACGCGTGGAGCGAACGGCTGAGCGACTCCCTCGTGTGAGCCGCCTCGCGCAACTACGATCAACGAAGGACAAGGAGACAGCGATGACGAACAGCAGCAGCAACTCGTTCCAGAGCCTCGGCAACGGCGGCTTCCGAGTCAGCGGCGCGCGGATCAGCCCGACCACTGGCCGGTACGTCACCCGCAGCAGTGCTTCCGTCGGGAAGTCGGCTGCGTCTCCCGCCCAGCCGAAGACGCAGCCGACTCCGAAGTAGCAGGGTCGGCCGTCCGCGGACGCGCGGGCACAGCCCGGCACGAACGCGACCGTCGAGCGGTCGCCGACGAAGGCACGGAGCCCGTCAGCGCTGCGACACCGGCGAGAGCACGAGCTCGTCGATGCGGACGTGGGCCGGGGACTCGAGGACGAACTCGACCGCGCGGGCGACGTCGTCCGGCGAGAGCATCGTCGCGCGTGCTGCGTCGTCCGGGACCTGCGGCCGGTGGCGGAGGAAGTCCGTCGCGACGTCGCCCGGGCAGAGGTGGCAGGCGCGGATCCCGGAGGCGGCCTCCTGCGCGTTCAGGGTGCGGGCGATCTCGGCCAGCGCCTTCTTGCTCGCGCTGTAGCCGACCCCCGCGATCGGGGCGAACGCCCAGGCCGAGTACGAGGAGACGAGCACCACCGCGCCGGCGTGCGCCCTCAGCTCGGACAGCGACGCGTCGATCACGCCCACCGGCCCGAGCAGGTTGGTGCGCACGATCTCCTCGAGCTCGCTCAGGCGCTGGTCCCCCCAGGTCCGCCGCGGGGAGTTGAGCCCGGCCGACAGGACCAGCGCGTCGATGCGGCCGGCCGCGGCCACCACCGCATCCCGGGCGTCACCCACGGCCTTTCGGTCGCTCACGTCGAGGGGGACGACGAGGGCGTCCCCGCCGGCACTGCCGATCCGCTCGGCGACGGCGTCGAGGCGCTCGCGGGACCTCCCGCTGAGCGCCACCGTCCAGCCCGACGCCGCCAGGCGCTCGGCCGACGCGGCCCCGATCCCGGAGCCGGCTCCCGTGATCCAGGCGACTCTGCGAGCGACTTCGGTGTCCATGGGGCAGCCCTTCGATGCTACGGTGACGATCGATTAATCATACTAATAGGAGGCTGCCGTGCTCATCGATCTCACCGGTCTGGTCGTCGTGGTCACCGGAGGCGGGCGCGGCATCGGCCGCGCGATCGTCGACCGCTTCACGGCGGAGGGCGCGCGGGTCGCCGCCCTCGACCTGGCCTTCCCGTCTTCCACCGCTGACGACGTGCAGCAGCTGGTCTGTGACGTCACCGATCCGGCGTCCGTGCGCTCGGCGATCGACGCGGTGGTCGAGCGGTTCGGCCACGTCGACGTCCTGGTGAACAACGCCGGCATCAACGTCGAGGGCACCGTCGAGACCCTCGATCCGTCGCGCTGGGACGCCGCGTTCGACGTGAACGTCCGCGGCACCTTCCTCGTCTCGCAGGCCGTCATCCCCGTGATGAAGGAGCGCGGCCGCGGCCGCATCATCAACGCCGCCTCGTTCGCGGCCATCGTCCCGAGCATCGGCGCCGCCGCCTACGGAGCGTCGAAGGCGGCGGTCGTGCAGTTCACCCGGGTCCTCGCCGGCGAGCTCGGGCCGTGGGGCATCACCGTCAACGCCTACGCGCCGGGGATGATCCCCACCGCGATGAACGGCTTCGCCGACATGCCGGAGGCGGCGAAGGCGCGGCTCCTCGACACGCTGAGCCTGCGCCGCTGGGGCACGCCCGACGACATCGCCGACCTGCTCTGCTTCCTCTCCAGCGACGCCGCGAGCTACATCACCGGCACGCTCGTCGACGTCAGCGGCGGCAAGCTCGCCACGCAGATCCCCAGCCGCGCGTACGAGGGCCTCGCAGCCGCGGAGTGATCGACGCCGGCGCCCGAGGGCACCACTGACCGCTTCGGTTCAGGCCGTCCCTGGGCCGGTCGACGTCGCCCGGATCTCCTCGGCGGTGTCGCGGACGAGCGTGCGCGCCGCGCTCTCCGCGCGATCGGCGTCCCTGGCGGCGATCGCCTCCGCGAGCCGCCGATGCTGGTCGACCGCACGATCGGTCGCGGCGGTGAAGGTCGGAACGCCGCTGCCGTACCTGCTGTCGAGCGCGGCGGCGAGGGTGCCGAGCAGCTGGGCGAGCACCGCGTTGCCCGACCCCTCGACCAGGATCCGGTGGAAGCTCTGATCCGCGCTCGTGAACCGGGGCAACGATCGCGCCTGGGCCGCGAGGGCCAGCTCCGCCGCCGCGGCCGACAGCTCCTGCTGCCGGGCGGTCCGGCCGCTCGCCGCGAAGAGCCGGGCCGCGGCGGGCTCGACCGCCTCGCGCAGCAGGAGGAGCTCCTGCAGCTGCGTCTCGCTCGCCGGCCCGGCCGCCCGCCACTGGATCACATCCGGATCGAGGAGGTTCCACGAGCTCTCCGGCTGGACCTGCGTCCCCGCGCGCGGGCGGGCGCGGATCATCCCGCGGGCCTCGAGAGCACGGAAGGCCTCGCGCACCACCGTGCGCGACACGTCGTACCGGCGGCCGATCTCCTCGGGCACGATCTGCGAGTCCGCCGCCCGGACCCCCGACGCGATCTCCCGCCCGAGCCCCTCGGCGACCCGGCGCTGCAGGCGTCTCCCCGAGCCGGAGGCCTCGAGGGCGGAGTCGACGGGCATGATGCGGCTCACGATACCCGCCCGGTCCGCGCACCCCTGCCGGTCGACCAGCCACGGAACGCGCGCTCCATCCCGGCCGACCAGCCGCAGGCCGCGCGCTTCATGCCGGTCGATCAGCCGCAGGCCGCGCGCCTCATGCTGGTCGAGTAGCCGCGGAACGCGGCGTATCGAGACCCACCGTCCAGGCCACGGTGGATCTCGATACGCCCGCTGCGCGGGCTACTCGATCAGCATGGAGGGGCCCGCCCCACGGGCTGCTCGGCGCCTCTACGAGCAGGCGATCATCGGCAACGTGATGCGGATGTCGTCGTTCGCGTCGGTCCTCACTCCTTTTCGTCCGGGAACGATGAAGTGCCACATGAGCTGGACCGATCCCGTGGTGTTCGCCGTCCACCGGGTGGAGTAGTCGACGAACGAGAAGTCCTTGGTCAGCTGCACGTCGCCGTACTGACTCGTGTCGGTGCTGTAGTTCGGCGAGATGGGCACGTCGTCGATCTCGAGCCGGGCGTACTGCGGACCGCGAGTCCTGTCGTCGCCGGTCTGTGCGTACGAGCCACCGGCCAGGTAGAGGAAGGTGTAGGTGGTCCCCGCGACGACCGGCAGCCTGGCTCCCCACCAGACCTCCAGGTTGAACCCCTCGGCGGAGCCCGAATCGTCCGCCTGCTGGTAGAAGAAGACGGCGCCGTTCTTCTCCTCGATGCCGGACGCCCCGTGATAGCCGTAGCCGTTGTCGTAGCGCCGCCACTGAGCAGGATCGGTGACCGACGGGCAGGGGGCAGGAGACGCCGACGCGGCCGGAGCCGCCGTCGCCAGGGCGATGACGGGCACCGTCCAGACCCCTCCGGCGACGAGCGTCCGCCGGTGCACCGCGCCCTCACCGCTGGGCGTCTGTGGGAGGGAGTCGTCGTTCGTCATATGTGCATCTCCCGTGGTGTCGAGGTACGACCGCTGTCGCGGTTGGCGACGGCGTACCTGCACACCAGGGTGGTGCCCCCACTCCGCGCAGCGAAATTCCGGGCGCTTGAAGCACAACGATGACGCGTTCACGTCACTGCTGACGGAATCGATGCCTCCCGACGTGTCGAGCAGTCCAGCCGCGGATGCGCACGCCCATGCTGGTCGAGCAGCCCCGCAGTGCCCCCTTCCGTGCTGGTCGAGTAGCCGCCTCCGGCGGCCTCTCGAGACCCGACCCGCCGCTACTCCGGCATCGAGAAGTCCGCGAAGTCGAAGCCCGGCGACACCAGGCAGCTCACCACTGCGTCCTCCGCCGACGGCAGCGTCCGCTGCCACACATCGGCCGGCACCAGCGCCTGCACCGGCAGCCCCTCGAACGCGGAGCCGAGCACGACCGTCTCGCCGTCCTCCGGCTCCTCGCCGAGCCCGCCGTACTGCAGCGCCACCCGGCCGGGCCCGTTCCAGATCCACGTCTCCGCCGAGGACACCCGGTGCCAGGCCGACGCCTCGCCCGCCGGCAGCAGGAAGACGATCAGCGTCGCCGCCGGCCGCTCCCGCACCGAGCCGTCTGCGCCGACGAGCGTCAGCCGCTCCGGCGACTCCCACGTCCGCCGGTACCAGCCGCCCTCGGGATGCGGCTCCAGCCCCATCGTCTCGGCGAGCGCCGGCCGCCGCACCCGCTCGAGCACCCGCCCGTCGACGCTCAGCCGGTCGACGAACCCGCTCAGCTCCGCGCCTGCCATCGGACCTCCCCGGAGATGATCGTGGCGAGGGCGGTCCCCTCGCCGGCTTCGACGACGGCGGCGAGCACGTCGTCGGAAGAAGAGCCCGACACGCTCAGGACCGCGAGGTCGGCGAGCGCCCCCGGCACCAGCGTGCCGAAGGACTCCGCCGCCCCCATCGCCACCGCGCCGCCGAGCGTCGCCGCCGTGAGCAGCCGCGCGTGCAGATCGCGCTCCGCGTACCCCTGCGCCCGCGCGATCCGGCACAGCTCGGCCACGTCTCCGAGCAGGTCGAGCGACGGCGTCGACGACAGCGAGTCCGTCCCGACCGCGATCGCGTTCCCCTCGCGCAGGTAGTCCGCGACCGGCGCCTCGTCGAGCCCGATCACCGCGTTCGAGCGCGGACACAGCGCGACGGAGGTGCCGGTGCGCCGCAGCGTCGCGCGATCGTCCGCGTCCACGTAGATCCCGTGCGCGATGTGCACGTCGTCGCCGAGCGCGCCGATCGTCTCCGCGTACGCCACCGGCCGCAGCGCGCTGCCGCCGTTGCGCAGAAGGTGGAAGCCGTCGTAGCCCCAGCGGCGCCACTGCTCCGCCAGGTCGCCGCGGCCGTGCATCGTGTACTCCGCCTCCCAGGCCGACTCGGCCAGGTGCAGGTGCCGGCGCACGCCGAGCTCCTGCGAGAGCCCGGTCAGGTCGCTCAGCACCGGGGTGTCCAGCGAGTACGGGGCGTGCGGCGAGAGCCCGATGCGCGTCACTCCGGAGGTGCGCACCAGCTCGGCGGTGATCGCGCGCCCGCTGCCGCGCCAGTCGTCCTCGAGGAGGCTCATCAGCTCCCAGTAGGCGATCCCGTGCACGCGGCCGTCCTCGAGCACGCGCAGCGCGTCGAGGTCGGTGACGATGTCGGCGATCGCCGTCGTCCCGGTCGTGACCGCGATCTCGAGCCCGGCGGCCGCCGAGGCGCCCCAGTCGTGCGGCTGCTCGTAGACCTCCTGGAAGGCGCGCGACCAGTCCTCGAAGCCGGCGTACCGGCCCCGGCCGACCGCGGACATGCAGGTGTACTGCAGGTGCGAGTGCGCGTTGACGAGGCCCGGGACGATCGCGCCCGGCCACTCCCGCACTGCGGGCGACTCGTCGCGGAGCCCCTCCAGCACCTCGTCCCGCGCCCCGACCGCCACGATCCGCTCGCCGCGTACGGCGACCGCCCCGTCGCGCACCGGCTCGCCCGCCACGGGCAGCACCCACGGCGAGCTGTGCACGGTGAGCACCGAGGTCGAGCTCCCGGCGCTCTCGCGCCCGAGCGACACCGCGCCGCTCACGGGATCCACGCCGACGGCATCAGTCCCGAGAGACTCGCCGTGCTCGCCGCGACCGCCAGCAGCACCGCGCCGCCCGTCACCGCCCAGTCGACCGGCGTGTACCGGATCTCCCGCAGCCAGGTGCGCTTGCGCGTCCCGAAGCCGCGCAGATCGAGGGCGTCCACCGTGTCCTCCGCGTCCACGAACGAGGTGATGGTGACCGGCACCATCAGCGGCGCCACCTCGCGCAGGCGCCGGATCGGATTGCGGGTCTGCGTCCGCTCGTAGCCGCGCAGCCGCTGGGCCGCGGCCGTCTCCTGCAGGTTCGAGGCCGCGCTGGGCAGGAACTTGAAGGTCAGGTCGATCCCGTAGGCGAAGCGCGCCGGTACCCCGAGCCGCGCGAACGCGACCGCGAGGTCTCCCGGGCGGATGGCGAACGCGAGCGGGAACCCGACCGCGACCAGAGTGAGGAAGCGCAGCAGCAGGTTGACCGCGTACGACACCGCCCCCTCCGTGATCGCCAGCCCGACGACCGGCACCGTGAACAGCGTCGCGCCGGCCTCCGGCTCGCCGCTGCCGGTCGCGCCGACGATGAGCCCGTTGATCCCCGCGAAGACCAGCACGAACACGGCCACGACGGCCCAGTTCGAGCGCACCTCGCGGAACGGGATCCGCGCGCTGAGGTAGTACGCGAAGGCGACCACGGCGAGCGCCGCCATCCAGCGCAGATCGCGCACCTGGCTGGCCGTGACGACGAACATCACCGGCACCAGGATCAGCACGCGCGGATCCCGGCGGCCGAGGAAGGAGTCACCGCCGAGGTATCGAGGCGAGACCTCCATCCCGGGCGCCCGTCAGCGTCCGGCGAGGTTCTGCAGCGGCTTCCAGACCCGGTCGAGCACGGGCACCAGGATCACCGCGGTGATGCCGGTGGCGAGGATCGCCAGGACGTAGGAGCCGAAGAACCAGTACTGGAAGGTCTGGCCGAGGAACAGGAAGTCGGTGGCGGTGAAGAGCAGTCCGACGACGACCGCGGCGACCGCGATGGCGGCGGCCCAGACGAGCTGGCGGCCGGTGGTGCGCGGCTCCTTCGCGTAGTAGCCGATCAGTCCGGCGAGCAGGCCGACGAGGCCGTTCGCGATGCTCCAGTTCCAGTAGGTGAGGAAGCCGTAGCCCATGATCTGGTCGACGATCGCGTTGCCGACGGCACCGGTGAAGAATCCGGCGACCGGTCCGAAGCGCAGGCCCACGAAGGGGATGATCGCGATCGCGGGGCGGATCGAGATCATCGTCCCGGGGATCACGAAGCTCAGGGCGCCGAGCGCGCCGTAGAGGGCGGCGCCGACGGCGCCGAAGACGATCGTGCGGGAGGAGACGGCCCAGGGGCCGGTCTTCGTGGCGGTGGAGGTGGTGGCGGTCACGGGTGTGTCCTTTCGAGGGAGGGAGAGGAGCTGCGGGGATCGGTAGTGCGTCCGGCGTCGGGGGTGCTGCCGGGGTCCTGCTGCGCACGGCGGAGGCGCCGGGCGAGGTCGAGCGGGCGCGGGAGGCGACCGCTCGCGGGTCCGTGGCGCCGGGCGGCGCGCACGAAGTCGGTCTCGCGCAGCACCGCGCGAGAGTGGCCGGGGTCGACGCCCGGGCCGTGCCAGAGCGCCGCGTCGTGCACGACCTCGGCGGGACTGGCGTCGGCGACGATCCCGCCGCCGTCGACGACGACCACGCGGTCGGCGCGGGCGAGCGCCATGTCGACGTCGTGGGTGATGAAGTAGACGCTGTCGATCCCGTCGATCGCCCAGACCGCGTCGAGGAAGTGGCGGGAGGAGCGCTCGTCCTGCCCCGCCGTCGGCTCGTCGAGGATCAGGGTCCGCGGCCGCAGCGTGAGGGCGAGCGCGACGGCGAGCCGGCGCTGCTGCCCGAAGGAGAGCGTGCGCGGCGGCCGCTGCAGGATCCCCGGCACGTCGTCGAGCGACACTGCCCGCAGCGCGGCGTCGGCGATCGCGGGGATCTCCTCCGCCGGCACCCCGAGATTGCGCGGCCCGAACGCCAGCTCGGCCTCGACCGTCTCGCTGAAGAGCGCCTGGCCCGGGTTCTGGAAGAGGTAGCCGCAGGTCGAGACGAGCTCGGCCGCGGTCAGCTCGTGCACCGGCCGGTCGTCGAGCAGGACGCGGCCGCGGGTCGGCGCGACCAGGCCGACCGCCGCGCGCATCAGCGTCGACTTGCCGGCGCCGTTCCGGCCGAGGATCGCCACCCGCTCGCCCGCGTGGAAGCGGCGGTCTACGGCGGCCACGATCGTCCGCGCGCCGTAGCCGAGCTCGGCACCGTCGAAGTGCAGGCGGGCGGCACCGGCCGGGGCCGGCCGCGCCTCCTCCTCGGGCGACTCCTCCCCCGCGGCGCCGGCGAGCAGCGCCTCGAACGGCAGCTTCACCGACTCCGGCGACGCGACCTCGAGGAAGCCGGCGACACCGCCCGAGTAGACGACCCGCCCCTCCTCCAGGTAGACGACGCGGTCCGGCTCGAGCGCGAGCACCTCGTCGACGCGGTGCTCGACGATCACGGCCGCCCCGCCGCCGTCGACGTAGGCGCGCACCGCCCGCAGCAGCACGTCCGCCGCGTCGGGATCGAGGTTGGCCAGCGGCTCGTCGATGACGATCACCCGCGGGTCGAGCACCAGGATCCCCGCGAAGGCGACGAGCTGCAGCTGCCCGCCGGACAGCTCGTGCGGCGGCGTCGAGAGCAGCGCGGTCAGCCCGAGCCGCTCGGCGACCCGGTGCGCGCGCTCGCGGATCTCGGCGGGAGGCGTCCCGCGGTTCTCCAGCCCGAAGGCGATCTCGGCGAGCACGCTGTGCCCGACCACCTGCTTGCCCGGATCCTGCAGCAGCGTGCCGACGACCTCCGAGATGTCGCGCAGGGCCAGCGGAGTCGCGTCCCGCCCCTCGACCTCGATCCGCCCGGTCACCTCGGCGCGGTAGGAGCGCGGCACCAGTCCGTTCAGCACCCGCAGCAGCGTGCTCTTGCCGCAGCCGGACGGGCCCGCGACCAGCACGACCTCCCCTTTCGACACCGAGAAGCTCGCGTCCATCAGCGAGGGCTGCTCGGCGTTGCGGTAGGTCACTCCGACGCCGTCGAGGCGCAGCAGCTCGGTCACGAGCGCGCTCCGTCCCGCTGCGGCGCGGCCCGGCGGCCGGTCGAGGTCCAGCTGCCGAGGAAGTCGCGCTGGGCGCTGCTCGGCGCGTCGATCCGCAGACCGAGCGCGTCGAGCTTGGCGCGGGCGACCCGGTCGTCGACCTCGGGCGGGAGCAGGTGCACAGCGGGAGCGAGGCTCCCCGCCTCCCGCGCGAGCAGGTCGACGGCGGCCACCTGGACGCCGAAGGACAGGTCCATGATCTCGATCGGGTTCCCCTCACCGGCGGTGCAGTTGATGCAGCCGCCGTCGTCGAGCACGACGATCGAGCGGCCGTTGGGCAGCGTGAAGCTCTCCAGCGCGTGGCCGATGCTCCGCCGGGTCGCGCCCGCGGCGAGCGCCGCGTCGATCGCGATCTCCTGCGCGACGCCGCCCGAGACGGCCACGGCCGCCCCCTCCGGCAGGGCGAGCAGGTGCTCCACGTCGATGGTGTGCGCGATGCCCGTCGCCGAGATCAGCAGGTCGGCGCTTTCGGCCGCCGACTCCAGCGCGTCGACGTCGTAGCCGGCGAAGACCGCCTCGAGCGCGCGGACCGGGTCGACCTCCGCGATCGTCACGCGGGCGCCGAGCGCGCGGGCGTGCTGGGCGACCCCGCGGCCGACCGGCCCGAAGCCGGCGACGACGACGTGCGCGCGGTCGAGCGGAGTCGCGAGCAGGTCGAGCATGGTCAGCAGCGTCGACTGCCCGGTGCCGTGCCGGTTGTCGAAGAGCGTCTTGCAGCGCGCGTCGTTGACCGCGAGCACCGGGATCCGCAGCGCGCCCTCGCGCTCCATCACCCGGAGCGGCCGGAGTCCGCTGGTCGTCTCCTCCGTCGCGCCGCGCAGGGTCTCGAAGACCGCGGGCCGGTCGGTGTGCGCGAGCCGGGTCACCGACGAGCCGTCGTCGACCAGGATGTCCGGGCGCCGGTCGAGCAGTCCGAGCGCGAACGCCCGGTCGTCGGCGGCGCTCGCGTCCGAGCGGGCGAAGACCGCGATCCCCGCGTGCTGCAGGGCGGCCGCGGTGTCGTCGTGGGTGTTGGAGGCGCCGCACATCACGCTGACGTCGGCGCCGGCCGCCGCCAGCTCGAGCGCGAGCGTCGCCGTCTTGGGCTCGAGCACGAGCACCAGCCCGATCCGCAGGCCCCGCACGGTGCCGCTCTCGCGGAGCTGTCCGGCGATCCCGCGGGTCACCGGCATGAACCGCGCGGCCCAGTCGATCTTGTCCTGCCCCTGCCGCCAGAGCGACGCGTCCCGGATCGGAGCGGTCATCGGAGCAGCTCCCGCGCGAGGGCGCGGTCGGCGCGCTCGTGCAGATCACCGGGCGACGGGTCCTGCTTCCGGGCGGCCTCGACCGCGGCCGCGAAGCGCGCGGACAGCTGCTCGCGCGTGCGGCGGGTCGAGCCGTCGGCGACGTCGCGCGCCACGAGGAGGAAGAGCTCGCGCCCGGCGTCCGCGATCCGGTCGATCCCGGGGCGGCCGGAGGAGGGGTCGGTGACCGCGGTCACGGCCGGCCGCTCCTCCCCCGCGTCGACCAGGAGCAGCGGACCGCCGGTGCCGAGCAGCGCCGCGACGACCGGCGCGCGGAGCTCGCCCGTTGCGAACGCGATCGTCGCATCCCGCAGGTCCGCCGAGTCCGCCGTCTGCACCGTCAGCCCGAGCTGCGCGATCTCGACCAGCGCGACCGGATCGTCGCCGACGACGATCACGCGAGCGCCCGTCGCGGCGGTCCTGGTCGCCAGCTCGACGGCGAGCGGCCCGGTCCCGAGCACGGCGACCCGGGTGTGCGCGAAGGAGAGGTTGGAGGCCGCGGCGACCGCGCGGAGCACGGCCTGCGCCCACGCGGTGCGGGTCAGCGCTCGGACGACCCGGGAGTCACCGGACGCGTCGGCCGCCGTCGCGGGCAGCGCGGCGCGGCGCAACGGGGTGAGGGTGGCGTGCATGACGCTCCAGGGGAGTCGGCGATTCTAAGCGGTTAGCGTGACCATAGTCGCGCCCTGTTTCCCCCACCCGCCCGTTTATTACGCCCATGTGAAACATTCGCCGCCTGGACCGATCACGCCGACCGGCGTCCGGCGTCCGGCGTCCGGCGCAGATCATGCTGATCGAGCAGCCCGCATAGCGGGCGTCTCGAGATCCCCCCACCCCCCTCCCCTAAGCTGACCGGATGTCAGCCCGCCCCCGGCGCCCCACCCTCGCCGATGTGGCCCGCTCGGCCGGCACCTCCGCCACCGTCGTCAGCTACGTCGTCAACAACGGCCCGCGCCCCGTCTCCCCCGAGCTCCGCGCCCGCGTCGAGACCGCCATCACCGAGCTCGGCTTCCGCCGCAACACCCTCGCCGAGGCGCTCAGCGTTGGCCGCTCGAACCTGGTCGGCCTGCTCGTCCCCGACTCCTCCAACGCCTTCTTCGGCGAGCTGGCGCGCGAGATCGAGCACGAGGCCCGTCGTCGCTCGCTGCTGACCCTCCTCGGCAACACCGAGTACGACCCGGAGGTCGAGCGCGGCTACGAGCGCACCTTCGCCGACCTCCGCACCGCCGGCATCCTCCTGATCACCATCGACCCCGCCAGCACCGCCGATACCGCCCCGCGCGTCTTCCTGCACTCCGCGGCCCCCACCGACACCGAGCCGAGCGTCGTCTTCGACGACGAGCAGGGCGTGCGAGCGGCGGTCGAGCACCTGCTCTCGCACGGCCACGAGGACGTGCACTGCATCACCGGCCCCGACGACTTCGGCCCTTCGGGCCTCCGCGCGCGCTTCTGGGCGGAGGCGATGGGAGGCGCCGCCGGCCGCCTGCACCGCGTGCCGATGGACCGCGTCTCGGCCGAGGCCGCCCTCCGCACGATCCTGCGCACCGAGCGCCCGCGCGCCGTCTTCGCCACCACCGACGAGCACGCCCTCGCCCTCCTCCGCGCCGCGTCGCAGGAGGGGATCCGCGTCCCGGCCGAGCTCGCGATCGTCGGCTTCGACGGCATCCGCGAGGCACTGCTCGGCGGTGTCCGCGTCACCACCGTCGCAGTCCCCGTCCGCGAGATGGCCCGCATCGCCTTCGAGCTCCTCGACGAGACCCTGGCCGACGGCCCCGTCCGCCACGTCCGCCTGCCGACCACCCTCGTCCTCGGCGAGACCTGCGGCTGCACCCTCGCCCCCTGACGCCGGATCCACGGGGAAGAGTGGCCCGCAGACACGCTGGTCGAGTAGCCGCGCAGCGGCCCCTCCATGCTGGTCGAGTAGCCGCGCAGCGGCGTATCGAGACCCCCTTGTGGTCAAGTGGTTGTTGCAACGAGGAGTTGGTCGAGGCGTTGGGCGGGGGTGGCCCAGTCGAGGGTTTTG
>NZ_JALGRS010000022.1:0-25506 GCF_022815565.1 Rathayibacter sp. VKM Ac-2926
CTCGCGACCCTCGGCTACGACGTCACCCTCACCCCCAGAACCGCGTGAAAGGTCACCATCCCTTTCCAAGTAGATCCGCCGTGTCCAGCAGGGTGGGTCTCGATACGCCGCTCCGCGGCTACTCGACCAGCATGCAACGGCGCCGCTCCGCGGCTGCTCGACCAGCATGGCGTGGCCGCTGCGCGGCTCCGCGACCAGCAGGGGCCGCCTACGAGTCGGTGTCGTCGATGACGATGCGGACGCCGGCCGTCGCGATGTCGGCGGCGACCTCCTCCGGGGTCGCGTTGCCGGGGACGGGGGTGCCGGGGATCGACTCGGGCGGGCGCTGCAGGTAGGGGCCGGCGTCCGGCCGCTTGGCGGTGATGAAGTCGCCGGAGGACTGGTGGCGCACCCGGCGCAGCACCCAGGGGACGAGGTACTCGCGGGCCCACTTCGCGTCCTCGCGGCGGGCGGCCCGCCAGGTCGGCGTCGGCGCCGGCTCCGGAGCGAACGGGCGAAGGGTGTTCTCGACGTTGAGGGCCTTCAGCACCATCCGCGCCACCTCGTGGTGGCCGTGCGGGTTGAGGTGCAGGCGGTCCGGCGCCCACATCCGCACGTCCTGGATCTCCTGCAGCGACCACTGGTCGGCGACGATGCAGTCGTAGCGCTCGGCGAGCGCGCGGAGGTTCTCGTTGAAGATGGCCACCTTGCCGCGGATCCGCGCGAAGACGGGGGAGAAGCTGACGTCGACGCCGGTGAAGAGCACCACCGTCGCGCCGTCGGAGCGCAGCCGCGCCAGTCCCTCCTCGAAGCGGCGGGCGATGTCGTCCGGGTCGGTGCCGGGACGGATGACGTCGTTGCCGCCCGCGGAGATGGTGATCAGGTCCGGGCGCAGCGCGAGAGCCGGCTCGATCTGCACGTCGACGATCTGCTGCAGCAGCCGCCCGCGCACGGCCAGGTTCGCGTAGGCGAAGTCGTCGTTCTGACTGCCGAGCACCTCCGCGACGCGGTCGGCCCAGCCGCGGTGACCGCCGGGGCTGGAGGGCTCGGGATCGCCGATCCCCTCGGTGAAGGAGTCGCCCAGGGCGACGTAGCGGGACCACGGATGACGCTGCTCGACCATCCCTCCATTCTGCGCTCCGAGCGGGCGGAGGGGGTCCGTCGCCCGGACGATCCCGACACGCCGGGCCCTGCCCCGTGGGTGCGCGGACCGGCGCTCGGCGTCGGAGGTGTCGGCTAGCCTCGGTCCACGTGAACAGTCCCTCGAACTTCGGTCATCAGGTCGGCACCTCCGCCGCGGAGCACCTGTCCCCGTCGTTCCCCGGCAGGGCGCCGTGGGGCACCGCGAACAAGCTGCGGGCCTGGCAGGCGGAGGCCCTCGAGGCCTACTTCCAGCACGAGCCGCGGGACTTCCTCGCGGCCGCGACGCCCGGCGCCGGCAAGACGACGTTCGCCCTCCGGCTGGCCGCCGAGCTGCTGCACAACCGCACCGTCGACCGCATCACCGTCGTCGCCCCGACCGAGCACCTCAAGCGCCAGTGGGCCGAGGCGGCGCACCGCGTCGGCATCCGGCTCGACCCCACCTTCACCAACCGGATGGGCCGGCACGCCAAGCACTACCACGGCGTCGCCGTCACCTACGCGCAGGTCGCCGTGCGGCCCGAGCTGCACCGCGAGCTGACCCTCTCCGGCCGCTCGCTGGTCATCCTCGACGAGGTGCACCACGGCGGCGACGCGCTGAGCTGGGGCGACGCGATCCGCGAGGCCTTCGAGCCGGCCGCCCGCCGGCTCTCGCTCACCGGGACCCCGTTCCGCTCCGACACCGCGCCGATCCCGTTCGTCAGCTACCTTCCGGACCAGGAGGGCATCCGCACCTCGCTGACCGACTACGCCTACGGCTACGGCCGCGCGCTCGCCGACGGTGTCGTCCGGCCGGTGCTCTTCATGGTCTACGCGGGCCAGATGCGCTGGAAGTCGAAGGCCGGCGACGAGATGGAGGCGCGGCTCGGCGAGGGCAACACCAAGGACATCACCTCGCAGGCCTGGCGAACGGCGCTCGACCCCAAGGGGGAGTGGATCCCCTCGGTCCTGCGCGCGGCGAACACCCGGCTGACCGAGGTGCGCCGCGGGATCCCCGACGCCGGCGGCCTCGTCATCGCGACCGACCACTACGCGGCCCGCGCCTACGCGGCGATGCTCCGCGAGATCAGCGGCCAGCCCGTCACTGTCGTCCTCTCCGACGAGAAGGAGGCGAGCGACCGGATCGAGGAGTTCTCCAAGGGCGACAGCCGGTGGATGGTCGCCGTGCGGATGGTGTCGGAGGGCGTGGACGTGCCGCGCCTCGCCGTCGGCGTCTACGCCACCTCCGCCTCGACCCCGCTGTTCTTCGCGCAGGCGATCGGGCGCTTCGTCCGGGCCCGGCGCCGCGGCGAGACCGCCTCGATCTTCCTGCCCAACGTGCCGGGGCTGCTCGCGCTCGCGGGCTCGATGGAGCAGCAGCGCGACCACGCCCTCGACCGACGCGTCTCGGACGACGAGGAGTACCCCGAGGCCGACCTGATGGCCGACGCGGAGCGCGAGGCCAAGGCGTCCTCCGACCTGCTCGAGGAGGGCCGCTTCGAGTCGCTCGGCTCGGCCGCCACCTTCGACCGCGTGATGTACGAGGGCGCGGAGTTCGGCATGGAGGTGGAGGTCGAGAGCGAGGAGGAGCTCGACTTCATCGGCCTGCCCGGACTGCTCGAGCCCGAGCAGGTGCGCGAGCTGCTGCAGCACCGCCAGCAGCGGCAGGCCAAGCGCGCGGGCGGGCGCGCCGGCGCTCACGGCGCGCAGGCTCCGGCGGAGGCGAAGGAGAGCGAGATCCCTGCGCCGCTCTACCGCACGCTCAAGGAGCAGCGCAGCCTGCTGAACTCGCTCGTCGGGCTCTGGGCGCGCAACACGGGGGAGACCCACGGCCAGGTGCACACCGAGCTGCGCCGGCTCTGCGGCGGGCCCGCGGTCGCCCAGGCGAGCGTGACGCAGCTGCAGGCGCGGATCGACCTGCTGCGGAAGCGGATCGGCTCGCACTGAGCCGCGAGAACGGCGGATCTCTACTGGATGTGTGGCGGGCGGTCCAGCCCTCGCCGCGGATCGGCGGGGTCCGTACTGTCTGAGCGTGGCCTCCCCGGAAGCGCGGGAGGAGCCTCTCGCTAAGCTGGGCAGTCGGTCCGTCGCGAAGGTGATGGACCATCACCCCCGACGTCGGGCATCCGCAGACCGCCCGTCGGCCTCCCCCGGATCGCCCGAGACCAGAACTCAGAGGAGTCTCGTGGAGACCTGGCCCGGAACCGCCTACCCCTTGGGCGCCACCTTCGATGGAAGCGGCACGAACTTCGCTCTCTTCAGCGAGGCCGCCGAGCGCGTCGAGCTGTGCCTCTTCGAGGAGGACGGCACCGAGACGCGCGTCGAGGTGCTCGAGTCGGACGCCTACGTCTGGCACTGCTACCTCCCGCAGGTCCAGCCCGGCCAGCGCTACGGCTACCGCGTCCACGGCGCGTACGACCCGGACGGCGGACACCGCTGCAACCCGAACAAGCTGCTGCTGGACCCGTACGCGAAGGCCGTCTCGGGCGAGATCGACTGGGACCAGTCGCTCTTCTCGTACACGTTCGGCGACCCGGACTCGACCAACGACGAGGACTCGGCGCCGCACATGATGATGGGCGTCGTCATCAACCCGTTCTTCGACTGGGCCGGCGACCGCCGCCCGCGCACCTCGTACGACAGCACCGTGATCTACGAGGCGCACGTGAAGGGGCTCACCAAGAGCCACCCCGACGTGCCGGAGGAGCTGCGCGGCACCTACGCCGGCGTCGCGCACCCCGCCGTGATCGCGCACCTCAAGCACCTCGGCATCACCGCCCTCGAGCTGATGCCGGTGCACCAGTTCGTCAACGACTCCACGCTGATCGAGAAGGGCCTCTCGAACTACTGGGGCTACAACACGATCGGCTTCTTCGCGCCGCAGAACACCTACACCGCCACCGGCGACCTGGGCCAGCAGGTCCAGGAGTTCAAGAGCATGGTGAAGGCGCTGCACGCGGCAGGCATCGAGGTCATCCTCGACGTGGTCTACAACCACACCGCGGAGGGCAACCACCTCGGCCCGACGCTGTCGTTCCGCGGCATCGACAACGAGGCGTACTACCGCCTGGTCGACGACGACAAGCGCTACTACATGGACTACACCGGCACCGGGAACACCCTCAACGTGCGCCACCCGCACTCGCTGCAGCTGATCATGGACTCGCTGCGCTACTGGGTGACCGAGATGCGCGTCGACGGCTTCCGCTTCGACCTCGCCTCGGCGCTGGCCCGCGAGTTCTACGACGTCGACCGGCTCTCCACCTTCTTCGAGCTCGTCCAGCAGGACCCGGTGGTCTCGCAGGTCAAGCTGATCGCCGAGCCCTGGGACGTCGGCCCCGGCGGCTACCAGGTCGGCAACTTCCCGCCGCAGTGGACGGAGTGGAACGGCAAGTACCGCGACACCGTCCGCGACTTCTGGCGCGGCGAGCCCTCGACCCTGGGCGAGTTCGCCTCGCGGCTCACCGGCTCGGCCGACCTCTACGCGCGCTCCGGCCGCTACCCGGTCGCCTCGATCAACTTCGTCACCGCGCACGACGGCTTCACTCTGCGCGACCTCGTCTCCTACAACGAGAAGCACAACGACGCCAACGGCGAGGACGGCAACGACGGCGAGTCGCACAACCGCTCCTGGAACCACGGCGCCGAGGGCCCCACCGACGACCCGAAGGTCCTCGGCCTGCGCGCCCGCCAGCAGCGCAACTTCCTCGCGACGATGCTCATCTCGCAGGGCGTGCCGATGATCCTGCACGGCGACGAGCTCGGCCGCACCCAGAACGGCAACAACAACACGTACGCCCAGGACAGCGAGCTGACCTGGATCGACTGGGAGAAGGCGGACAAGCCCCTGGTCGAGTTCACCGCGGCGCTGATCCGCCTCCGCGCCGAGCACCCGACCTTCCGCCGCGGCCGCTTCTTCGACGGGCGCCCGGTCCTCCGCGGCACCGGCGAGCCGCTGCCGGACATCGTCTGGTTCAAGGCCGACGGCACCGAGATGACGCCGTCGGACTGGGACTCGGGCCTGGACCGCTCGGTCGGCATCTACCTCAACGGCAACGGCATCCGCGAGCGCGACGAGCGCGGCCAGCCGGTCGTCGACGACAGCTTCCTGCTCTACTTCAACGCCGACGACGTGGACGTGGAGTTCACCATCCCGAGCGACGAGTACGCAGTGGAGTGGGCCGTCCTGGTCGACACCGCCGGAGCGGAGGCCGACTCGGTCCCGCGTCCCGCCGGCGCGCTGCTCACCGTGCAGGCGAAGTCGCTCGTGATCCTCCAGGAGCACAGCGCCCCCGAGCCCGAGGTCGACCACTCGGTCGCCGCCTCGCTGGCCTCGCTCGCCGCCACCTCGGCCATCCCGATCATCACCACCACGGGCCACACCAGCCCCCACGAGGAGTCGACCGACTCCGCGACCGCACCCTCGACAGGAGCCTGACGTTGCGACTGCCCGCCTCCACCTACCGACTCCAGATCCGCTCCGGCTTCGATCTCGACGAGGCCGCGACGGTGGCCGATTACGTGCGCTCTCTCGGCGCCGACTGGCTGTACTTCTCGCCGCTGCTGACCGCTGAGCCCGGCTCGGACCACGGCTACGACGTCGTCGACCACTCGCAGGTCGACCCTGCCCGCGGCGGCGGCGAGGGCCTCGCCCACGCCTCCGCGGCGGCGAGGAAGGAGGGCCTCGGCGTCCTCATCGACATCGTGCCGAACCACATGGGCGTCGCGACGCCGGTGGAGAACGCCTGGTGGTGGGACCTGCTGAAGCACGGCCGGGACTCCCGCTACGCCGAGGCGTTCGACATCGACTGGGCGGCGGGTGCGGGCAAGCTGCGCGTGCCGATCCTCGGCGACGGGGCCTCGGAGGGCGACAGTGACAGCGAGCTCGATGCGCTCGAGGTCGTCGGCGACGAGCTGCACTACTACGAGAACCGCCTGCCGATCGCGCCCGGCACCGCCGGGCCCGGCGACTCCGGCCGCACCGTGCACGCCCGCCAGAGCTACGAGCTGGTCAACTGGCGCCGCGCCGACGCCGAGCTGAACTACCGCCGCTTCTTCGCGGTCAACACCCTCGCCGCGATCACGGTCGAGCGGCCTGAGGTCTTCGAGGCCTCGCACCGCGAGATCGTCCGCTGGTTCACCGAGGGCCTGGCCGACGGCCTGCGCGTCGATCACCCGGACGGCCTGGCCGACCCGGGCGGCTACCTGGACGACCTCGCCCGCGCCATCGACGGCGCGCCGGTCTGGGTCGAGAAGATCCTCGAGGGCGACGAGCAGCTGCCCGCGCACTGGGCGACCGTGGGCACCACCGGCTACGACGCGCTCGCCGACATCGACCGCATCCTCGTCGACCCCGACGCCCGTCCGGTGCTCGAGGGCCTGGACGCGGAGCTGGGCGGCGGCGGCGAGCCGGTGGACTGGGCCGACCTGATCCACGACACCAAGCGCGGCATCGCCGACGGCATCCTCCGCTCCGAGGTGCTCCGCCTGGCCCGTCTGATCCCGCAGGTCGACGGCGCGGACGACGCGATCGCCGAGCTGCTCGCGACCTTCCCGGTCTACCGCAGCTACCTGCCCTACGGCGGCGAGCACCTCGAGCACGCTCGGCTCGACGCGCGGCACCGCCGCCCCGAGATCGCCGCGACGATCGACGAGGTCGCCGCGCTGCTCGAGGAGACCGGCACCCCCGTGTCGGTCCGCTTCCAGCAGACCTCCGGCATGGTGATGGCGAAGGGCGTCGAGGACACGGCGTTCTACCGCTACAGCCGCCTCACCTCGCTCAACGAGGTCGGCGCCGACCCGGACGAGTTCGCGATCGACCTGGAGGAGTTCCACCGCCGCCAGGGCGTCCGCCAGGCGTCCTTCCCGGCCTCGCTCACCACGCTGTCGACGCACGACACCAAGCGCGGCGAGGACACCCGCGCCCGCATCACCGCCCTCGCGGAGGGCGCGGAGGCCTGGGCCGAGACGCTCCGCTCGCTGCACGAGCACGCCGGGTTCGGCGACGGACCGGTCGAGCACCTGCTCTGGGAGGCGATCGTCGGCACCTGGCCCGCGTCCCGCGAGCGCCTGCACGCCTACGCCGAGAAGGCGTCGCGCGAAGCCGGCAGCTCGACGATGTGGACCGCTCCGGACGAGGCGTTCGAGAAGCGGATGCACGCGGCGGTCGACGCCGCCTTCGATGACGCGGCCGTGCGCCGCCTGATCGAGGACACCGTGGCGCGCGTCTCGGCCGACGGCTGGTCGAACAGCCTCTCGGCCAAGCTCGTCCAGCTGACGGCGCCGGGCATCCCGGACGTCTACCAGGGCAGCGAGCTGTGGGAGACGTCGCTGGTCGACCCCGACAACCGCCGCCCGGTCGACTTCGCCGAGCGCCGGGCGCTGCTCGAGCGGATCGACGGCGGCTGGCTGCCGGAGATCGACGCGGAGGGCGCGGCCAAGCTGCTCGTCACCTCGCGGGCCCTGCGCCTGCGCCGCGACCGGCCGGAGCTGTTCACGCGCTACGCCGCCGTCCCCGCCATCGGGCCGGCCGCCGAGCACGCGATAGCCTTCGACCGCGGCGGTGCGCTGACGGTCGCCACCCGCCTGCCCGCGCGGCTCGCGGCCGAGGGCGGCTGGGGCGAGACCCTGATCGTCCTGCCCGGGCACCCGGTCGTGGACGTCCTCACCGGGCGCACCTTCGCCGGCGGGCCGACCGCCGTCGCGGAGATCCTCGGCGGCGGCTACCCGGTCGCCCTGCTCGCGCCGGTCGCCTGACCCGGCGAGTCCCTTCCTGCCGACCCCGTTCGAACGACCCTGGAGAACCCCGTGATCAGCACCACGCCCTACCGCTACGCCCTGCCCGTCTCCGGACCCGAGCGCTTCGACGTGTGGGCGCCCGACGCGTCCTCCGTCGAGCTCGCCATGGGTGCGGGCGGGACGGTCGCGATGGCCCGCTTCGGCGACGAGGGCTGGTGGCGGGTCTCCGGGTCGGTCGCCGCGACCGGCGAGGTCGACTACGGCTACCTGGTGGACGGCAAGGGGCCGTTCCCGGACCCGCGCTCGCGCCGCCAGCCCGGGGGAGTCCACGAGCTCTCCCGCAGCTACGACCCGAGCGCGTTCGAGTGGGCCGACCAGGCCTGGACCGGCCGCCAGCTGGCGGGGGCCGTGATCTACGAGCTGCACATCGGCACCTTCACCCCCGAGGGCACGCTCGACTCGGCCGCCGGCCGGCTGGAGCACCTGCGCTCGATCGGCGTCGACTTCATCGAGATCCTCCCGGTCAACGCGGTGAACGGCACGCACAACTGGGGCTACGACGGCGTCCTCTGGTACGCCGTCTCGGAGGCCTACGGCGGACCGGAGGCGTACCAGCGCTTCGTCGACGCGGCGCACCGCGCGGGACTGGGCATCGTGCAGGACGTGGTCTACAACCACCTCGGCCCGAGCGGCAACTACCTGCCCGAGTTCGGCCCGTACCTGAAGAACGAGAAGGCCAACACCTGGGGCAGCTCGATCAACCTCGACGGGGAGGGCTCGGACGTCGTCCGCGGCTACATCCTCGACAACGCGCTGATGTGGCTGCGCGATTACCACGTCGACGCCCTGCGCCTCGACGCGGTGCACGCGCTCTCGGACGAGCGCGCCGTGCACGTGCTCGAGGAGATGGCCGCCGAGGTCGCGGTGCTCTCGGCCGACGTCGGGCGCCCGCTGACCCTGATCGCGGAGTCGGACCTCAACGACCCGAAGCTGATCACCCCGCGCGAGGCGGGCGGCTACGGGCTCGACGCGCAGTGGAGCGACGACTTCCACCACGCCGTGCACGTCGCCCTCACCGGCGAGACGACCGGCTACTACGAGGACTTCGCGCCGCTCGGCGCGCTCGGCAAGGTCCTCACCCGCGGCTTCTTCCACGACGGCACCCTCTCGACGTTCCGCGGTCGGCACCACGGCCGCCCGATCGACACCGAGCGGATGCCGACCTGGCGCCTTGTGGTCTGCAGCCAGAACCACGACCAGATCGGCAACCGGGCGATCGGCGACCGGCTGACCGCGACCCTCGACGAGGGCCGGCTGGCGATAGCCGCCGCGCTGACGCTGCTCGGCCCGTTCACCCCGATGCTCTTCATGGGCGAGGAGTGGGCGGCGTCCACCCCGTGGCAGTTCTTCACCTCGCACCCGGAGAAGGATCTGGGCGAGGCGACGGCGAAGGGCCGCATCGCGGAGTTCGCGAAGATGGGCTGGGACCCGGAGGTCGTACCCGACCCGCAGGACCCCGAGACGTTCGAGCGCTCCAAGCTCGACTGGTCTGAGGCGGAGGAGGGGCGTGGTGCGCGCACCCTCGCCGTCTACCGCGAGCTGGCGGCGCTGCGCCGCCGCTTCCCCGAGCTGACCGACCCGCGCTTCGGCTCGGTGCGTGTCGAGCTCGACGAGGACGAGCGCTGGCTCACCCTGGGCCGTGGCCGGGTGACGATCGCGATCAACGTCGGCGAGTCGTCGGCGCGGGTCCCGCTGCCCGAGGTGGCGGAGTCGCTCCTCGCCGTGGGCGAGTACGCGGTCCAGCCCGGCGACACCGAGGTCGACCTCGGCGCGTCCTCGCTGCTGATCACGCTCAGCGACGCCGAGTAGGGGTCCGCCGCGCGCCGGTCCGAGTCGACTCGGACCGGCGCGCGTTTCGTTCCTCTCATCCATCGCGCCCGAGCCCGTGCACGCCGCCGCCCGCCGGAGACCTGTCAGCGGGCCGGTGCGGAGTGCTCCGCCTCGGCGATGATCCGCACACCGTCGTCGTGCACGAGCAGCAGGGCACGCAGCGGCATGGCCCGCCGGTGGCAGGCGGCGCTCAGCTGGCGGGCGAGCACCCGGTCGGTCTCGCCGAGGAACGCCCGGCCCGGGCGCTCGAGCGCGAACGCGAGCGAGCCGACATCGTGATGCGCGACCGCTTTCGCGAGGGTCGCGACGATGCGCTCGGTCTTCTCCTCGTCGGGGTGCACGGGGAGTCCGTCCACCGGGTAGAGGATCGGCAGCTGGTAGCCGGCCCGGTCGAGCAGGATCGGCCAGAGCGCACGCCGGTAGGCGGGCCCGATGAGGGACGAGACGCGCTCGCGCAGGTCCCGGTCGTCGCGCAGCGGCACGTCGAGCGCCGAGGGGTGGAGGGCGTGGTCCGTGTTCGTCATGGTGTCGCTTTCTCGCGGGTGATGCGGGCGCGGAAGCGCTCGCGGTGCTGGGGCGGTCGTGGTCCGACGGGCGGTCATCGGAAGTTGCGGGCGGTGGTCCGGGCGGTGACCGACAGCGCCTCGAAGCGGTCGGCGAGGAGGTTGGTCACCCCCTCGTCGGAGCGCTCGAGGATCCCGCGGATGAGGAGTGCGGGAGCCTCGCGCGCGGTGCGCCGGTAGCGGTTCCATACTCCGACGGAGCAGATGACGTTGAGGATCCCGTGCTCGTCCTCGAGGTTCATGAAGGTCACTCCGGCGGCTGTGGAGGGACGTTGGCGGTGGATCACGACCCCGCCGACCTCGATCCGGGTGCCCGAGGGGGTGCCGGGAAGATCGGCAGTGGAGTGCGCTCCCCGGCGGGTGAGGCTCTCCCTCAGATGCCGGAGCGGGTGGTCGTCGGGCGAGATGCCGGTGGCCCAGAAGTCGAAGACGACCCGCTCCTGCGCCGAGAGCATCGGCAGCAGCGGAGGCTGGACGGCGACGATCGAGTCGGGCAGGAACTCCTGGCGGTCGGCGGCGGCGGAGCCCGCCTCCCAGAGCGCCTGGCGACGCTGGAGCCCGAGGGAGTCGAACGATCCCGCGGCACCGAGCGCCTCGAGCTGGGTCGCGTTCAGCCCGACCCGGCGCGAGAGGTCGGCCATGCTCGCGTAAGGCCCGCCGCGCTCGCGCTCGGCGACGATGTGCTCGGCCAGCGCGGTGCCGATGCCCTTCACCCCGGCGAGGCCCAGGCGAATGACGAATCCGGCGTCGCGGCGGTGGTCGTCGGTGTCGAAGTGCTGCGACCGGTCGAAGAGGCCCGTCGGCGCCTGCTCGGCGGAGAGGCAGGAGTCCTGCCCGTGCGGCGCGCCGCCGCGCCTCGGGGCCGGCGGCCCGTCGAGCGCCTCGAGCCCGGGGTGCGACAGCGAGCGGTTGACGTCGGGGGACTCGACGCGAACGCCGTGCCGGCGGGCGTCGGCGACCAGGGTGTGCGGGGCGTAGAAGCCCATGGGCTGAGCCCGGAGCAGGGCCGCGGTGAAAACGGCGGGGTAGTGCAGGCGCAGCCAGGCACTGGCGTAGACCAGCAGCGCGAAGCTGATCGCGTGGCTCTCGGCGAAGCCGAAGTTGGCGAAGGCCTGGATCCGTCGGTAGATGTCGTCGGCGACCTCGTCGGTGATCCCGTTGCGGGCCATGCCCTCGTAGAGCCGCTCCCGGAGCGACTCGATCTTCTCGGTGCCCCGCTTGGAGCCCATCGCGCGGCGCAGCAGGTCCGCGTCCTCCGCGTTGCAGTCGCCGACGGCCACCGCGACCTGCATCAGCTGCTCCTGGAACAGCGGGACGCCGAGGGTGCGCTTGAGCGGCGTGACCAGCAGGGGGTGCTGGTAGGTGATCGGCTCCTCGCCGAGCTTCCGCCGGATGTAGGGGTGCACCGCTCCGCCCTGGATCGGACCGGGGCGGATCAGCGCGACCTCGATCACGAGGTCGTAGAAGCGCCGCGGCTGGAGCCGGGGGAGGGTGCCCATCTGCGCGCGGCTCTCGACCTGGAACACCCCGATGGAGTCGGCCCGGCAGAGCTGGTCGTAGACGCCCTTCTCCTCGCGCGGGATCGTCGAGAGGTCCCACTTCTCGCCGACGTGCTCGGCCACGAGGTCGAAGGTGTACTGCAGGGCGGCGAGCATCCCCAGCCCGAGCAGGTCGAACTTGACCAGGCCCATCCAGGCGCAGTCGTCCTTGTCCCACTGCAGGACGGTGCGCTTCTCCATCCGGGCGGGCTCGATCGGGCAGACCTCGCCGACCGGCCGGTCGGTGAGCACCATGCCGCCGGAGTGGATGCCCAGGTGCCGGGGCGTGCCGAGCACCTTCTTGGTCAGCGCGACGACGTCGTCCGGGATGTCGTGCTCGGGGCTCTCGGTGATCGAGCCCCAGTGCTCGATCTGCTTCGACCAGCCGTCCTGCTGCCCGGCGCTGTAGCCCAGCGCCTTCGCCATGTCGCGGACGGCGAACTTGGGGCGGTAGGTGATGACGTTGGCCACCTGCGCCGCGTTCAGCCGCCCGTACTTCTCGTAGACGTGCTGGATGACCTCCTCGCGCCGCTCGGAGTCGAAGTCGACGTCGATGTCGGGCTCCTCGTCGCGGATGCTGGAGAGGAAGCGCTCGAAGGGCAGCCCGTAGAAGATCGAGTCCACCGCGGTGATCCCGAGGACGTAGCAGACCGCCGAATTGGCGGCCGAGCCGCGGCCCTGGCAGAGGATCCCCCTGCCCTTCGCGAAGTGCACGATGTCGTGGACGATGAGGAAGTAGCCGGGGAAGTCCTTGGCCTCGATCACCGCGAGCTCCTTCTCGAGGCGCTCGTGCACGTCGGAGTCGGCGCCCGGGTACTTCGCCGGCACCGCGAGCTGCACCAGGTGGCGCAGCCAGCTCATCGGGGTGTGCCCCTCGGGCACGTCCTGACGGGGCAGCCGGGGGCGGACCCGCCCGAGCTCGAAGGCGATCTCGTCGGCGATCAGCACGGTGTTCTCGACGGAACCGGGGTAGCGGGAGAAGCGCTCGGCCATCTCGGCACCCGAGCGCAGGTGCGCACCGCCGGAGGCGGGCAGCCAGCCGTCCATCTCGTCGAGGCTCCTCCGGGCGCGGACCGCGGCCAGCGCCGTCTGCAGGGGGCGGTCCTCGGGCCGGGCGTAGTGCACGTTGCCGGTGGCGACGAGCCGCAGCTGCAGCCGCTCGGCGATGCCGGCGAGCTGGTCGTTGTGCAGGGAGGCGAGCGGGTCGCCGTGGTCGAAGAGCTCGACGAGGACGTTGCGGGCGCCGAAGAGGGACACGAGCTCGCGCACCTCCTCCTCGGCCGCCGCCTCGCCGCTCGAGACCAGTGCCTGACGGACGGCGCCCTTCCGGCAGCCGGTCAGCACGATCCAGTGGCCGTCGGCGGCCCGGGCGAGCTCCTCGAGGTCGTAGCTCGGCTTTCCCTTCTCGGCGCCGGCGAGCTGGGCGGTGGTGATCGCGCGGGCGAGCCGGTGGTAGCCCTCCTCGCGGCGGGCGAGGACGAGCAGGTGCGTGCCCTCGGGATCGGCGACGCCGTTCTGCGGGGCGCGGAGCCCGAGCGAGAGCTCGGCGCCGAAGGCGGTGCGGACGCCGTGGTCCTGCGCGGCCTCCGCCATCCGGACGATCCCGTAGAGCCCGTCGTGGTCGGTGAGGGCGAGGGTGTCGATGCCGAGCCGGACGGCCTCCTCGATCAGCTCCTCCGGCTTGCTGGCGCCGTCGAGGAAGCTGAAGTGGGAGTGCGCGTGCAGCTCGGCGTAGGGCACCTTCTCGTCCGGCGGCCGGACGTCGGCGCCGGGCGTGTAGGCGGGGCGCTTGTGCGACCAGGCGGGGCTGTCGCCGCCGTCGCCGCGGACGGTCGTGCCGTCGCTCCTGGTCGTGCTGGAGAGGCGGCGCTCGAACTCCGACCAGGGGATCGGGGGGTTGTTCCAGCCCATCGGGGGCTCCTTCGGTCGTCGTGCTCGGGAGGATCGGATCGCGGCCGTCAGCGGCCGGGGGAGTCAGTCGTAGCGGGCCTCGGCCGCCCACTCGCCGTCGAGGCAGAGCAGCAGCCAGGCGACGCCGTCGGAGTCGACGACCTGGAAGCGGTCGTAGCGGACTGCTGTTCGCGCGTCCCACCAGCGCTCGTCGATCGGCCAGGGACCGGCCCACCCCGTCACCGGCTGCAGGCGGGCCTGCGAGGAGCCGGGCGCGAAGTAGGCGGGGACGGAGGTGAGGGAGCCGCGGTCGTCGACCGAGACCGTCTCCCCGCGGGGACCGCGGACCAGGACGGCCGCCGGCTCCGCGAAGACCGTGGGCGGCAGGGGCGGCGGCAGCGCCCCCGGCCAGGGCAGCCCGCGCGGACGGGCGTCGCCGGGCTCCCTGTCCCCCCAGGGGATCAGGTGCTGGCGGTCGCGGAGCGACCGGCCCCCGCCCACCGACGCCGTGACGACGGCCTCGTGGCCGAGCATGCTCTGCACGCGGCTGAGACCGTGGTGCACCCGCTCCTCGGGAGCCGTGCCCCAGAGTCCCTGCTCGTGGTTGACGATCGCGTCGACCGCCTCGGGCTCGACCGACAGCCGGGCGATCGGGGAGCCGAGCCCCGCGTCGATCGCGCCGTTGCCCTGGAGCTGCCAGCGCACGCGGTCGACGACGTCGCCCGGGGTGAACCAGCGCGGGTGCAGCCAGCTGCGGGAGGACACCTCGCCGCGGTCGCTGACGACCTCGATCCTGATCGCGGTCGCCACCAGCTGCGCCCGGGTGAGCCCGGCGACGAACTCCTCCGCCGGGACGCGGAAGGCGAAGGCCGCCTGGTCGATCCGGTCCAGCGGCGGCTCGAACTCGAGCACCCGGTCGAGCCGCTCGGGCGGCAGCCGCGGGACGACCGTCTCGGTCTCGGCGCCCGAGGCCAGCACGTGCGCGCGCGCCCCCTCGGGGCCGAAGCGCGCGGAGACGTCGTCGCGCGGCAGCTGCGCGAAGGCACCGAGGGTCCGGACACCCAGCCGGCGCAGCAGGGCGATGAGATCCTCGCCCTTGCCGGTCGTGCGGGTGCGGGCGCCGACGGCCTCGGTCTCGAGGGCGTCGAGCGGAAGGGGCGCGAGGAACGCGGCGCTCTCGCCGGCCGGCACGATCGCGACCGCGGTACCGGAGTGCTTGGCCGCGAGCTCGGAGGCGAAGAGGCCGTCGGCTATTCCGGCGCGCGCGAGCGGCACGCCCAGCTCGGTCAGCCGCTGGAGCACGGCCTCGGCCGCCGACTGCTCGCTGCCGTAGTAGCGGCGCGGCCCGCGGGCGCGGATCGCGCAGAGCCCGGGCCGGATCAGCTGCACGCCCGGGGTGATCTCCTCCAGCGCCTGGACGAGCGGCTCGAAGGCGCGGTGGTCGAGCACGGGGTCGTAGGGGACCACGGCGAGCCCGGTGCAGCGCGACTGCGCCTCGCGGATCCGCATGCCGCGGCGCACACCCTCGGCCCGCGCCCCGGGGGAGCAGGCGAAGACGAGGCTCTTCTCGGTGAGCGCGAGCGGGGTCTCCGCGTCGAGCCCGGCGTCCGCCGCGGCGGCGAGCAGGGGCCAGTCGGGGCACCAGACCAGGATTGTGCGGCGCAGCTCGAGGGCGCTCGCGGAACGGCTCATCTCAGACCGCCCGCTCGTGCAGGGGGCGCTCCTGCAGACGCGAGGGCCCGCCCAGCACGCCGAAGGGCCGCCCGGTGCCGGGCATGCTCATCCGCACGGTGCGCACCCGCGTCCCGGCGCGGCCGACGACGTCGACGAGCGCCTCGCGGGTGCGCAGGTAGCCGTGGCCGGCGCCGAGCCCCTCCCAGCGGCTGCTGCGGATGCTGAGCCGCGCCTCGGCCTGGGGCCACTCGCCGAGGACGACGAGCGCCGCCCCGCGCTGCCGCAGCCGTGCGCCCAGCCGGGAGACGTCGGCCGAGGAGACGGAGGCCGGCGGCCGGGTCAGCACGACGGTGAGGACGTCGACCAGGGCCGCGGTGACGGTGAGCCAGTGCTCGGCGGGGGAGGGCACGAGCACGAGCCGCTCGAGGTCGATCCCCAGGCCCGCCGCCGCCTCGGCGCCGAACTCGGGGACGCCGACGACCCCGCACCAGGCGCCCTCGGACGACGGCCCGGCCAGCAGCCCCATGGCCAGGCTCATCGAGCCCTCGACCGAGTAGGCGGCGCCCTGCTTGAGCGAGCCGCCCGGCAGCACCGAGGCGAAGGCCGGCAGAGTCGCGAGGCTCTTCGACTCGAGCGTCGTCGCCTGCATGTCGCGGATCCGCGACTGCAGCTCCTTCACCGACGCGAGCTGCCGCAGCAGCGGTTCCGCGGTGTCGGCGACCCCCGGCGAGGGGTGCTGTGAAGGGGGGCTCATCAACCCATGTTCGAACATGTGTTCGAGTATGTCAATCGCCACCGACATCCGCCGCGCCGGGTGCCGGAGCAGGTGGAGAAGGCCCCGGATCGCCCCCTGTGGAGGAGCCCGGGGCCCGTCGCGCTACCCCTCCGCGGACCCCGTCACGCGCAGTCCGTGACCGAAGCGGAACAGCGGATCCTCGGTGTCGAACGGCACGTCCGGCCGGCGGGCCGCCGCGGCGGCCATGGAGCGCGGAAGGTCCATCGGCAGTGTTCCACGGGCCTCCGACACTCCGAACACCACGTCGAGCACCGCGGCCCCCGACGCGCCGAAGTCACCGAGCAGCGCCGCCGCGGAGTCGACCAGGGGAGTGAGGATCGCCGGCCGGTCCAGGAACACGTCGACGACCGTCGGCACCTGTGCCGCCACGGCCAGGACGTGCTCCACGACCTCGTCCGGGAAGTCGAGCGAACCGGCGTGGAAGTGGTTCTCGAACGCCGTCGCGCGCTGCTCGAAGGGCGCCTGCAGCCGGATCACCGCGAGCTCCGCCTCCTCCGGAGACGTGACGACGGTGCCGTATCCCGCGGCGACCGCCGGATCGATCCCTTCGACGTAGAGCCGCAGCCCCTGCCGCGCCGGCAGGACGCCGTCCTGCGCGAGGACCGTGATCGCCGCTCGCTGGGCCGCCTCGCCCGCTGCGCGGAACTCCGCCGAGCCGACGACCGCCTCGGCGGCGCCCGGATCGACTGCGCGCGCGTCGAACAGCCCGAGCACGAACTTCTCCCGCAGCAGCCGGCGCACGGACACGTCGAGCCGCTCCTCGGCGACCGTCCCGTCCCGGACCAGGGCGACCAGCGCCTCGGGGATCGACTCGCCGCCGAACTGGTCGACACCGGCCTCGAGGGCCTTCGCCATCCGCTCCGGCACCGACAGGTGCTCGACGCCCCACGCGCGCGCCACGTGGTGGTCGCCCATGATGTCGGAGTCCGAGAGCAGCCCCCAGTCGGTGCAGACGATGCCGTTGAAGCCGAACCGCTCGCGCAGCAGCCCCATGATCACCGAGCGGTTGAAGCCGAAGCCGACCTCCTCGTGCTCGGTCCCGACCGGCATCCCGTAGTACGGCATGATCTGGCTCGTGCCCGCCTCGAAGGCCTTCACGAAGGGCTGCAGGTGGTACTCGGCGTTGCCGCCAGGGTAGACCTGCTCGCGGCCGTACGGGAAGTGCGGGTCCTCGCCGTCCTTCTGCGGTCCGCCGCCGGGGAAGTGCTTGGTCATCGTCGCGACCGACTGCGCCCCGAGCGCCTCGCCCTGGAAGCCGCGGATGTACGCGGCGCCGAGCCGTCCGGTGAGCTCGGCGTCCTCGCCGAACGTGCCGACCTGCCGCGCCCAGCGCGACTCGGTCGCCAGGTCGATCTGCGGGTGCAGAGCGACCCGCAGGCCCACGGCGAGGTACTCCTGGCGGGCGATGTCGCCGAAGCGCTCGACCAGGTCCTCGTCGCCGATCGCGGCGAGGCCGAGCGGCTCCGGCCACTGCGAGAACGCCTCCGCCTGCGCCCCCGTGCCGGGGTTGTCGGTGAAGGAGTGGCGCGGATCGGTGGAGAGCGTCACGGGGATCCCGAGCCGGCTCGAGGAGGCCAGCTCCTGGACGCGGTTGTGCCACTCGGCGAGCTCGCGCGCCGTGGCGGTCCCGCCGCCGAGCAGGTTGAAGTGCGACATCCGCTTCTCGAGCACCATCGTCGCGGTCGAGGGCAGACCGAACGCGCCGTCCTCGGCGAGCGCTCCGCCCTCGCCCATCACGACCATGGTCTGGAAGAACAGCCCGGCCTTCTCCTCGAGCGTCATCTGGCCGAGCAGGATCTCGACCCGCTCGGCGACGGGGCGCAGGGGATCGAGGTAGCGGCGGTCGACCTGCTCGTCGAGCGGTTCGCCGGCGGGGGATGACGTCGATGTCATGGGGCGTCCTTCCGAAGGGGAGCCCTCGTCGGCTCCGCGAGAAGGATACGCCGAAAACCGACCAGCACTAGGGAAATGCGGTGGGCCCGTCGTGAGTGCGCCCCTACCATGGGAGCCATGTCCGACGCCCTGCCCGAAGCCACCGCCGAGAACCCCTCCTCCCTCCCGGCGCGGCGGCGGACCCTCGTGGTCAAGATGGGCTCGAGCTCGGTGACCAAGCAGTCCGGACCGGACCCCGTGCTCCTCGCGAGCGCCCTCGAGAGCGCGTTCGGCGCGCGCGCGCTCGGCTGGGACGTCGTCCTCGTCTCCTCCGGCGCCGTCTCCTCCGGCCGGGCGCTCTTCGCCCGCTCGCAGGACGCGCCGATCAGCCCGCGCCTCGCCGCCGCCGTCGGCCAGACCGTGCTGATGGGCTTCTACCGCTCGGTGGCCGAGCTCTCCGGCTCGCTCGTCGCGCAGATCCTGATCGGCGAGTCCGACCTCGCGTCGCCGCGGCAGATGGCGCACGTCGCGGAGGCGATCCGGCACGCGCTCGATGCGGGCGTCGTGCCGATCGTCAACGGCAACGACACCATCGACTCCGCCGGCTCCGACAACGACGGCGTCGCCGGCGGCCTGGCGATGCTCCTCGGCGCGGATCTGCTGCTGCTGCTCACCGACGTCCCCGGCGTCTTCGCCGGCAGCATCGCAGAGGGCGTGCACCTCGAGGAGCTGGGGATCACCGAGCTGCGCGGCATCGGGGTGCAGAAGGGCGGGACGGGCCGCGGCGGCATCCGCTCGAAGCTCAAGGCGGCCGAGCTCGCCGCGCACAACGGCGTCTCGACGCGCATCGCCGGCGCCCGCACGCCCGAGGTCATCCTCGGAGCCATCGACGGCCCCGGCCCCGGCACCCTCGTCCGCGCCGTCCACGCGCACCCCGCGGTGGAGCAGCGCTGGATCTCCGGCGTCGCGACCTCGCGCGGCCGGGTCGAGATCAACCTCGAGGCCGAGCGCAGCATCGCCTCCGGCTCGAGCCTGTTCGCGTCCGGCATCAAGCGGGTCTCCGGCGACTTCGTCGGCGGCGACGTGATCGAGGTCCGCGCCCTCAGCGGCGAGCTGCTGGCGCGCGGGGTGTCGCGGGTGTCCTCGCGGTTGCTCACGCTGGTCCGGGCTCTGCGGGTGGACGAGATCGCCCGGGTGTTCGTTGCCGTCCTCGCACACGCCGCCGACGCCGATCCCGCCGCGATCACCTCCGAGGGCGACCGCCCGCAGCTGACACGCGCTCTGGAGTACGCGCGCGCCCTCTCCTTCGAGCACGGCAGGGCGGTCGCGATGGAGATCGTCTCGCTCTTCCCCGCCGAGAGCATCGCCGCGCTGGTCGGCCAGGGTGCCGCCGTCGAGGAGCTCGTCGAGCGGTACACCCGCCTCGTCCGGACCCTCGCGATCGTCGGCAACGAGCAGCTGGCCGTCTTCCGCGACTGACGGCGCCCGAGGGGCCGCGGTGGCCCGAATGGACGAATCGCGCCACGGAAAACGAATCGTGCCAGATAGCGGCACGATTCGTGCCAGCACTGTGCGCATCACGTCATCGATCGTGGCGAGCGTCGCCTCCCGTGCTGATCTATCTCCCACACGAACGGCGCCCACTACGCGCCCCGACGGATCGGATCAGCATGAGTGCAGCAGCAATCGCCACCGCGACCCTCACGACCCCCACCACCCGCCACCCCTTCGACGGCCCCATCTCGCGGGAGCACTACCAGTCGGACCGGCTGGCCCGTCGCCTCGAGCTGATCGAGAAGACGATCGCCGACTGCGAGCGCGCCCTGCGCGGCGGCACCGACCCGCGCACCGGAGCCGTCGTCCCGCCCGCGCGCGGCGCCCACCGCGACCAGCTCCTCAGCAACCTCGCGATCGAGCTCTCGCTGGCCGACCGCCTCCGCGGCGCTCTGGGCCTGCACCGCTGACCTCCCGGTCGGCAGCTCCGATCCCCGGGTCCGCACCTCCGACGCAGCCCGATGGGGCACGATGAGGCCATGGTCACCATCACCGTCGCCGGGATCGCCCAGCACTTCCACCCCGCCGAGCGCGGCACCGTCCGCCTCGAGATCCGCCGCGAGTCGCGCTCGCGCTCCCAGGCGCTGAACGAGGTGACCGCCCTCCACGCTCGCGTGCGCGAGGAGGCCCGCGCCGAGCAGGCCTCCGGCGCGGCGACCTGGTGGTCGGCCGACCAGGTCTCCGTCTCGACCATCCAGCGGTACCTCAAGGACTCCGACGTCACCGAGCCGTTCCACGTCGCCGCCGCGAGCGTCCGGGTGAAGTACCGCGACTTCGACGCCCTCGGGCGCTGGGTCGCCTCCGTCTCGGAGGCCCCCGGCGTCACCGTCGCCGGGGTCGACTGGGACGTCACCGCCGCCCGGCGCGCGAGCGCCGAGCGCGAGGTGCGGGTGGCCGCGGTCCGCGACGCCCGCGAGCGCGCCGCCGCCTACGCCTCCGCCCTCGGCCTGGGCGAGCCCCGGGTGCTCACCCTCTTCGAGCCCGGGCTCCGCCCGCACACCCGGATCGAGGGAGGTTCGGCCGTGATGAGCCGCGCGATGGCCTTCAAGAGCCAGGAGGAGCTCGCGCTCAAGCCCGAGGACATCGAGGTCTCGGCCTCGGTCTCCGCCGACTTCGAGGCGAGCTGAGCGGAGCGGTCGGCGCTCGGCGCTCGCCGCCGGGAATAGCCGGGACGCGTCCGACGCTGGAGCAGGCATGGTCTCGCGCATCGGCTTCCTCTCCTTCGGCCACTACCAGTCCGTCGAGGGGTCGCTGACGCACACCGCGCGCGACGTCCTCCTGCAGACCATCGAGCTCGCGGAGGCGGCCGAGGAGATCGGCATCGACGGCGCGTACGTCCGCGTCCACCACTTCGCGCCGCAGCTCGCTTCGCCGTTCCCGCTCCTGGCCGCGATCGCCGCCCGCACCCGCCGGATCGAGATCGGCACCGGCGTCATCGACATGCGCTACGAGAACCCGCTCTACATGGCGGAGGAGGCGGCCGCGACCGACCTCATCTCCGGAGGCAGGCTCGAGCTCGGCGTGAGCCGGGGATCGCCCGAGACGGCGCTCCGCGGCTCCGAGGCGTTCGGCTACGTCCCCTCGGAGGGCACTTCCGACGCCGACCTCGCCCGCCGCAAGGTGCAGCTCTTCCGCGAGGCGCTCTCGGGTGCCGCCGTCGCCGAGACCGACCCCGCGCGCACCGGGATGTCGAGCCCGCTCGCGATCGAGCCGCGCTCGCCGGGTCTCGAGGACCGCATCTGGTGGGGTGCGGGCAGCTTCGCGACCGCCCGCTGGGCGGCCGAGCAGGGCATGAACCTGCAGTCCTCCACGCTCCTGCTCGAGGAGGAGGGCATCCCCTTCGACGAGCTGCAGGCGCGGCAGATCCGCGAGTACCGCTCGGCGTGGGCGGAGGCCGGCTGGGAGCGGACCCCGCGCGTCTCCGTGTCGCGCAGCGTCCTGCCGATCACGACCGACCTGGACCGCCTCTACTTCGGCGGCCGTGGCGAGCGCGACCAGGTCGCCTCCCTCGAGGGCGTCCGCGCCCGCTTCGGCCGCAGCTACACCGGCGAGCCCGACCGCCTCGCCGAGGAGCTCGCCGCCGACGTCGCCGTCCAGGAGGTCGACACCCTCCTGCTCACCGTCCCCAACCAGCTCGGCGTCGAGTACAACGCGCGCCTCCTGCAGACCGTCGCCGACTCGATCGCCCCGGCCCTCGGCTGGTCGCCCGCCGGAGTCGTCGCCGCCTGACACCGTCCCCTCCGGGGCTGCTCACTCATGCTGTCGAGTAGCCCCGCAGGGGCGTATCGAGACCCACCGTCGTCAGCCCGGTGGGTCTGCGGACTCCGCTTCCGGTGAGGGTGGATCTCGATACGCCCGCTCCACGGGCTACTCGATCAGCATGGGGCGCGTCCCCTCTCTGGCGGAGGGCTTGGTGCGCTCCCGGTCTGGCTGCATCCCGCCATGCTGGTCGAGTAGCCCCGCAGGGGCGTATCGAGACCCGCGCTGTGCAGGACGGTGGATCTCGATACGCCCGCTGCGCGGGCTACTCGGTCAGCAAGAGGTGCGCCGCCCGCGGAAGGGGAGAGGCCGCGCTGTCGATCGTCAGCTCGCGGAGAGCTCGATGCGGACGTCGTCGAGTCCGTCCGACGAGACGAGCACCGCGATCGGCCCCGGGCCGGTCGGACGGACGACGGCGAGCGCGCGGCCGTCGAACGTCGTCCGCGAGGCGGCGTCGAAGCGCTCGGTGGTCGCCGGCGCTCCGCTCCCGAAGCCCGCGAGCACGCCTGCGCCCTCGACGGCGACGGAGACGAGGCGGTCGGCCCCGGTGAACAGCACGCCCGCCGCGTCGCGCAGCTCGATCGCCACATACGCGAGGTCGGTGTCGTCCGCGCGCAGCGACGTCCGGTCCGCCGTCGCGGTCAGCACCGCCGGTCCCGACGCCGACACGAGCGAGCTGCGCCCCGTCTCGCTCCCGGACCGGTAGGCGACCGCCGTCAGCGTGCCCGGCCGGTACACCGTCTCGATCGAGGCGAGCATAGGCCGAACCGCCCCGACGGCCGAGCGCCCCACCTCGACGCCGTCGAGCAGCAGCGCAACCTCGTCCGCGTCCGCGGCCACCTCGACGGTGACGGGGGAGTCCTCGAAGCCGGGCCAGGTCCAGGAGTCGACCGAGTCGCTCCACGCCCACGGCGACTGCATCGTCACCGTCTGCCCGTGCCGCGCCGGCCGGACGACCGCGATCGCCGGCTCCGAGCGCAGCCCGAAGACGATCTCGCGGTAGTAGGAGGCGGGCCGCCGCCACCCGGTGATGTCGAGGTCGCCGCACCACGCCGTCAGATACGGGTACTCGCGCTCCAGTGCGCCGTTCGCGGCCGGGTCCTCCGCGTAGGAGGTGGCGCCGATGCCGACCTCGCCGAGGTAGTCCCAGCCGGTCCAGGTGAAGTCGCCGATCACGTTCGGGTTCGCCAGCACCTTCGGCCACAGCTCGCCGATCTGCGAGGGGAACGTCTCCGACCCGACGATCACGCGCTGCGGGAACAGCTCCGCGTCGCTCGCGTAGCGCCCGTCGGCGTAGTTCAGCCCGAGCACGTCGACCGCCGCGCTCGACTCCGCCGTGCGGCGGGTGACGGCGTCGGAGGAGCCGATCGCCGCCATCATCCCGGCGCCGGCCTCGCCCATCAGCTCGTTCAGCCCCTGCTCCGAGGCGAGGATGCTGTCGAGCTCGTCGAGCACCGCCAGCGTCGGGTTCACGCCGTTCGTGACCGGCCGGGTGGGGTCGAGCGATCGCACGTGCTCCGCGAGATCGCGCGCAAGCACTGCGCCGTGCGGGGTGCCGACCTCGACGATCTCGTTGCCGATCGAGTAGAGGATCACGCTGGGGTGGTTGTAGTCCTTCGCCACCAGCGACTCCAGGTCGGCCCGCCACCACTGCGCGAAGTCGAGCGAGTAGTCGCGGTGGGTCTTGCCGCGCACCCACATGTCGAAGGCCTCGTCCATCACGAGCATGCCGAGGCGGTCGCAGGCGTCGAGCATCGACGGCGAGGCGGGGTTGTGCGCCATGCGGATCGCGTTGAAGCCGGCCTCCTTGAGCAGCTGGATCCGGCGCTCCTCCGCCCGGGCGATCGAGGCGGCGCCCAGGACGCCGTTGTCGCTGTGGATGCACGCGCCGCGCAGCAGCACGGTCTCGCCGTTGATCCGCAGCCCCTTGCGCGGGTCGACGGTGACGGTCCGGATGCCGTGCACGGTGACGACGTCGTCGCCGACGCCGATGCTCGTGCGGGCGCTGTGCAGGGCAGGGGAGTCGACGCTCCAGAGGGCGGGCTCCTGCACGTAGAGGCGCTGGCGGACGAGGGCGGTGCGGCCGGGGGCGACGGTGACCGGTGTCGTCGCGCTCTCCACGACGTCGCCGGCCGGCCCGGTGAGCTCGGTCGCCACCGTGAGCGACGACGTCGTGAGCCCGCGGTTGACGATGCTCGTCGCGACCTCGACGACGGCCTGGTCGTCCTCGACGCGCACGGTCGTGATCCGCACGCCGTCCGTCTCGATGTGCACGGCCTCGTCGACGTGCAGCAGCACCGGCCGGTGCAGCCCGGCGCCGGCGTACCAGCGCGAGTCCTGCCCCGAGCGCACCTCGATCCGCAGCGTGTTCGTCTCGCCGAAGCGGAGGAACGGGGTCAGCTCCACGAAGAAGCGCGCGAAGCCGTCGGCGCGGTTCCCCGCGAACTCGTCGTTGAGGAACACCATCGCGTGCCGGTAGGCGCCCTGCACCTCGAGCCGCACCACCTTGCCCGCCCACTCCGCCGGCACCTCGAACGTCGTGACGTAGCTGTAGGCACCGCCCGGGTAGTAGGCCGCACCGCCCTTCGACACCGCATCCGGCGAGCGCTCGGCGTCGCGCAGCGCGTCGTGCGGCAGCGTCACCGCGACGGAGTCGTCGACCCCGCCCTGCACGGCGGCGAACGGCCCGCGCGGCGCCCGGACGATCCAGCCGGCGGTGAAGGAGGTGGTCGTCATGTCGCGTCCGTTCGATCGAGGTCGTCCGGCACGTCGCCGGGCGCGCGGTGAGACCCGTGCTCCTTATGAGGAAACTGTTTCATTCGGTTTCTCACCCGGCGAGAGCCTAGGAGCGGCGCGGCCGACCGTCAAGGAGGATGCACCGTCTTCTCGATCGTCGAGCGTGATACCGCGCAGGGTCACCGACCTACCGAGGCGGCCCGCCCTAGGCTGCCGGGATGAGCGGCCCTGATGCGCTCTCCCTGGCGAGCTCCCTCTGCGATCCCGCCCGGAGTGCCCCGTGACTCCGGACGTCATCGTCCTGAACGGCGGATCGAGCTCCGGCAAGACGACGATCGCCCGGAGTCTCCAGGCGCTCCTGCCCGATCCGTGGTTGAGCGTCTCGATCGACGCTCTGGTGGACGCGCTGCCGCCCGACCTCGACGGAGGTGGAGAGGGCGTCTCCTACGGCGACGACGGCGCGGTGGAGCTCGGCGACGCCTTCCGTCGACTCGAGTCGGCCTGGATGGCCGGCGTCGTCGCGACCGCCAGTGCCGGCGCACGCATCGTCTTCGACGACGTGTTCCTCGATGCGTCGGAGTCGCAGGAGCGCCTGCGCAGCCACCTCCGCGGACTCGACGTCGTCTGGGTGGGCATCCGCTGCGCCCCCGAGGTCGCGACCGCGCGTGAGCGAGCCCGAGGCGACCGCACCACCGGGATGGCGGCACACCAGGCGGAGTCCGTCCATCGCGGCGTCGCCTACGACCTCGAGGTCGACTCCGGACGGACTTCAGCAGTGGAGTGCGCGCGTCTGATCGTTGAGCACATCACCGCTCTCTCGCTCCGCTAGATGTAGTTCCCCGTGAGGTTGTGGACGCGTTCTGCGGGGGTTGATCCGCCGATTCCGGTGTGGGGTCGG
>NZ_JALGRS010000023.1:0-24914 GCF_022815565.1 Rathayibacter sp. VKM Ac-2926
GTGTGTGGTAACCCACATCGTCCCGGAGGTCTTCTTCTACGTCACCCGTTCACAACGTCCCGAGGAACTACAGCTAGCGGGACTCGCGCGCCGCGGCTGACCGGCGGCCGGCCCGGACGGGGCGGACCTCGAAGCGCCGCAGCGCGAGCGCGGGGTTCTTCTCCCGGGCCGCGGCGATGCGCTCCTGCGAGAGCCAGGCGACCGCGACGTCCTCGACCTCGCCGAGCGTGGCGATCTCGACGCCCATGGGGTCGACGATCATGCTCGTCCCGACGCCGATCGGCGGGGTCTGGTCGGCGGCGACGAGGTAGATCGTGTTCTCCAGCGCGCGGGCGGTGACCAGGGTGCGCCAGTGCGCCTCCTTGAGCGGGCCGCGGACCCACTCGGCGGGGGCGGCGACCACGTCGGCGCCCGCGTCGACGAGCCAGCGGGTCACCTCCGGGAATCGCAGGTCGTAGCAGGTCTGCAGGCCGACGACGAGGCCGCCCACCTCGAAGGTCTGCGGCACGCCGATCTCGCCGGGCGCGACCCAGTCGGACTCGGTCTGGCCGAAGGCGTCGTAGAGGTGCAGCTTGCGGTAGGTGGCGACGACCGCTCCCCCGGGCTCGACCGCGACGAGGGTGTTGGCGATCCGCTCGCCGTCGTCGACGGACTCGACCATGCCCGCCACCAGGTGGACGCCGAGCTCGCGCGCGATCTCGCCGAGTCCCTGGACGAACGGGCCGTCGAGCGCCTCGCCCGCGGCGACGAGCTCGGGGCCGAGCGGGTCGACGAAGAACGAGCTGTACTCGGGCAGGACCACGACGCTGGCGCCGCGCTGAGCGGCGACGCCGGCGAGGCGGCGGATCACCGCGAGGTTCGCCACGCGGTCGTCGGTCGGAGCGAACTGCGCGACGGCGAAGCCGACGGCCGCCGCGCTCGCGGGCCGAGCGGCCTTGCGCGTGGAGGCTCTGCGCTGCGCCGCCATCAGCTCGGCGGGTAGAGGAAGAGCGGGACGCTCGAGGCCGGGATCGTCCGCGCGTGGTACGCGTGGTCGTTGCCCCAGTTGTACTCCTCGAGCGAGACGGTGCCGTCGCCGTTCACGGACTGCACGTAGGCGACGTGGTTGCCGTTGAACCAGGCGACGGCGCCCGGGACGGGCGTCGTGCTGGTCTCCCAGCCGTGCGAGGCCCACTGGCCGGCCCAGGCGTAGGCGCTGCCGCCGCCGGGGGTCAGGTTGCCCCAGGTCCACTTGAACGGGGCGCCCGTGGAGCCCTGGTCGCGGTTGAGGCGCCAGGCGACGAAGTCGACGCACTCGCGGTAGTAGTAGCGCAGCGGCGAGAGGCCGCCGCCCTGGTCGTCGGTCAGCGCGTCGCGCCAGGGGTAGTCGTCGCCCTCCTCGCGGGGAGTGACGGAGCTGCTGGTGCCACCCGAGCGGCTCGTTGCGGCAGCGCCCGTGGACGTGCCGGAGGCCTCCTCGGCGGCGGCCGCGGCGGCTGCCGCCGCGGCATCGGCGGCGGCCTTCTCCGCGGCGGCGGCGAGGGCACGCGCCTGCGCGGCGGCCTCGTCGAGCTGCGCCTGCGTCGGGGCGGTGAAGGAGTCGCGGATGACCTGCTCCTGCACGGCGGTCGACGCGACCGTGAGCTTCTGGTTGCCGAGCGCCTGGATGCGGGCGGCGGCCTCGATCGCGGCCTGCGAGTCGGGCGCGGGGTCGAAGGAGTAGGCGGGGAGGGCCATCACTGCGACCATGCCGGCGATCGCGGCGGCCGCGACCGTGCTGACCGTGGTGCGGAGGACTCGGCCACGGCGGCGGCGGACGGGCGCCACCGTCGCGAGGACGGGCGTGCGCACCGCGACGGGAGCGACGGGCACCGGGCGGGTGCGGGGAGTCGGACGCTGAGCCTGTGCGGCGGATTCGGCGTCCCGCCGGCTCCGGCGGGTGAGGTGGATCCCCTCGCTCGGGGACCCGTCCCGGGTCGCTCCTGCGGTCTCGTCCACCTGTTCGTCGCTCACACCAGCACCCTTCGCATCCCGGACGAGGATAGCGTGCGCCCCGGCCCGACACACCGAGCGACTCGGGGCCGGGCCGGAGGTCCGGCGGCGATGGGGCCTCCTGGGAAGGATCACCCAGTGCGCAGGGAGAAGCCATGCTGATCGAGTAGGCCGCGCAGCGGGCGTATCGAGATCCACCGGCGTCAGAACGAGAGTCTGCAGACCCGCCCTGCTGGTGACGGTGGGTCTCGATACGCCCCTGCGGGGCTGCTCGACCAGCATGCCGGGCCGCGCCGCAGCGTACTCCCGGGCAGAGCGGCCCGCGATGCGGGCCCTTCATCTGGAGCAGCCCGCGATGCGGGTCCTCCACGAAGAACAGTCCCCGAAGCGGGTCCTCTACGAAGAGCAGCCCGCAAAACGGGTCCTCCATGCAGCATCCGCGGAGCAGGCATCTCATGCTGATCGAGTAGCCCGCGGAGCGGGCGTATCGAGATCCACCGGCGTCAGAACGAGAGTCTGCAGACCCGCCTGCTGGGGACGGCGGGTCTCGATACGCCCCTGCGGGGCTACTCGACCAGCATGCAGTCGCAGTCGCAGTCGCAGTCGCAGTGCAGCGTGCTCCTCGTGATCCACCTGCCGGCGGAGTAGCGTCGCGCGCAGGACGCGGCGACGGCGCTGCGCGGACGGGAGTGCGGTCATGATCAGGAGCGAGCGGGCCTTCAGCGGGTTCAGCGTGCAGGACGTCGAGGCGGCGAGGGCGTTCTACGGCGACGTCCTCGGGCTGGAGGTGTCGGTCAACGCGATGGGGATCCTCGACATCGCCCTGCCCGGCGGCGGGAGCGCCATCGCCTACCCGAAGCCGAGCCACGTGCCGGCCGAGTTCACGATCCTCAACTTCGCCGTCGAGGACGTCGACGCGGCGGTCGCGGCGCTCAACGACTCCGGCGTCGTCACCAAGATCTACTCGGACAGCGAGATGCCGACGGATGAGAACGGCGTGATGCGCGGGCGGGGGCCGACGATCGCCTGGTTCCGCGACCCGTCGGGCAACGTGCTGAGCGTCATCGACGCGGCGTCCTGACCCGTGCACAGCCCGCATTAACGACGAAAGCCGGCCGCTTTCGCGACCGGCTTCCGTCTTCTTGTTGCGGGGGCAGGATTTGAACCTACGACCTCTGGGTTATGAGCCCAGCGAGCTACCGAACTGCTCCACCCCGCGGCACAAGAAGAGACACTACACGGGGATCAGGAGCGATGCAAATCGAGTGGGCACCCGGAGCAGGCAGTGCCGTGCTCGGCGGCTCAGACGGGCTTCGTCGCCGTCCACGCGACGCCGTCGACGGCACTCGCGGCGACCTCGAGACCGGTCGCCCGGAGGGCCTCCGCGACGTCCTCGCCCGAGCGCTCCCAGGTGCGCACCGCCGGGTCGTCGACGCGCGACCGCGCCTGCGTGCCGATCACCGCGGTGCCACCCGGCGCGACGAACCACTCGACGACACGCGCCCACTCCTCCAGGTCGGGGAGCCAGGCGACCGCGTCCAAGGTCGTCACGACCGCGTCGAAGGCGTCGGGCTCGGGCAGCATGTGCCGCAGCTCGTACAGGTTCGCGCAGACGAAGCGGGTCCGCTCGGCGAGACCGCGCTCGCGCGCCGCCTCGCGGGCCCGCCGGATCGCCGGCATCGAGAAGTCGACGCCGATGACGTCCTCGCCCCGCTCGGCGAGCAGGAGCGCGTCGCCCCCGGCGCCGCACTGCAGGTGCAGGACCCGCGCCCCGGCCGGCACCGCCGCCCCGAACGCCCGGAGGGGTGCGCCGTCACCGGCACGCCCCTCCCAGTACTCCCGGTTCGGATCGAGCCACTCCCCTGCGCGCAGGTGCTCGCCACGATCGACCTGGACCATCGCCCTACTGCTGCCCCTCGGCCGCCAGCGCCCGCTGGAGCGCCTCGGTGAGCTGCTCGTCCGCCGCCGCGAAGGCGGTCAGGTCGCCGGCCTTCAGGGCGGTCTCGCGGGCGGCGAGAGCCGTGCTCGCGTCGCTCAGAGCGGCCTGGAGCTCGGTCTGGTCGCCCGTGGGAGCCGTCCCGCCGGTGCCCGCGTCGCCGGTCCCGGTGTCGCCCGTGCCCGGATCCGCCGTGTCGGTCGGCGTCGGGGTCGGAGTGACCACCGTGCCGGTGTCACCCGCGTCCGCTCCCGAGTCGCCGCCGAAGAGGCTGTCGAGGGCGGCGTCGAGGGTGTCCTCGAAGGCGATGTCGTCACCGAAGGCGACGAGCACCTTCTGCAGGAGCGGGAAGCTCGTGTCGCCGTTCGAGCTGACGTAGATCGGCTGCACGTAGAGCAGACCGCCGCCGACGGGCAGGGTCAGCAGGTTGCCCCGGGGCACCGTGGTGTCGCCGCGCTGGAGCAGTGCCAGCTGGTTCGCGACGGTCGGGTCGGTGTTGAACGCGTTCTGCACCTGACCGGGGCCGGGCACCGTGTCGTCGCTCGGCAGCTCGAGCAGCCGGAGCGTGCCGTAGCCGTCGGCCACCGCGCCCTCCGTCGAGCCCGCATCCGAATCGGCGACGAGGTAGCCGGTGAGCACGTTGCGGCTCGCCGCGCTGCCGGGTGTGCTCGCCGGGATGTACGTGGAGTAGAGCGAGTACGACGGCGTCTCGACGTCGGGCGTCTGCAGCGTCAGGTAGTACGGCGGCTGCAGCGTGTCCCCGCCGCCGACGGCGGCCGTGCTCGCTCCACCCGAGGTCGGGTCGTTCGGCGTGGACCAGGCGGCCTCGCGGGAGTAGAACGAGCCGGCGTCGGTCACGTGGTAGGTGCCGAGCACGGCGCGCTGCACCTTGAAGAGATCCTCCGGGTAGCGGACGTGGCTGAGCAGGCCGGCCGACATCTCGCTGATCGGCTCGACGGTGCTCGGGAAGATCTTCTGCCAGGTCTGCAGGATCGGGTCCTCGGTGTCCCAGGCGTAGAGCGTCACGCTGCCGTCGTAGGCGTCGACCGTCGCCTTGACCGAGTTGCGGATGTAGTTGACGTCGTCGGTCGGGAACTGCTGCTGCGTGTTGGTGTCGGCGATCGCCTGCGACAGGCTCTGCACCTCCGAGTACGGGTAGTCCGCGGAGGTGGTGTAGCCGTCGACCACCCAGACGACGCGGCCGTCGACGACGGTCGGGTAGGCGTCCGAGTCGAGCGTCAGGTACGGGGCGACCTTCTGGACGCGCTGCACCGGGTCGCGGTCGTAGAGGATCTGCGACTGGTCGTTGACGCCGTCCGACAGGAAGATCTGCTCGGACTGGAACTTGATCGCGTAGACGAGCTTCTTGAAGACGTTGTCGAGCGAGGGGCCGCCGTTGCCGTCGAAGGTCGTGTAGGTCTGCTGCTCGCCCTCGGTGCCCGAGGGGTAGTCGAGCTCGATGTTGCGGTCGCCGTCGCCGCCGACGATCGAGTAGCCGGGCGAGTTCTCGCCGAAGTAGATCCGCGGCTCGTAGTCGCCGAGGTCACCGGTCGTCGGGACGCCGGACTCGATGAAGACGGGCTCGCCATCGGACGAGCGCTGGTTGCCGTATGCGGCGACCAGGCCGTAGCCGTGGGTGTAGACGAGGGTCTGGTTGTACCAGGTCTGGTTCGTGCCGAGGCCGTTGAGGTTCAGCTCGCGGACGCCGACGACCGCGTCCTGCGTCGAGCCGTCGATCGAGTAGCGGTCGACGTCGAGCGCGTTCTGCTGGTCGCCGAAGGAGTAGTACTGGCGGAACTGCTGCAGCTGCGAGAACGCGTCGGTCACGACGGCGGGGTCGAGGATGCGGATGTTCGCCGTGGTCTCCGCGTCGGAGCGGAGCGCGCCCGGCTCGGCGTCGGTGGTCGCGTCGTACGGGATGACCTGGACGTCGGAGACGCCGTAGGCCTGCCGCGTCATGTCGATGTTGTCCTGGATGTACGTCGACTCGAGCGTGCGCTCGTTCGGCTCCACCTGGAACTTCTGGACGACCCACGGGTAGAGCGAGCCGACGAGCAGGCTCGCGACGATGAGGAGCGCGGTGCCGATGACGGGCAGGCGCCAGCGGCCGATGAAGGCCGTGATGATGAAGAGGACGGCGATCAGCGCGGAGATGGCGGCGAGGATCTGCAGGCCGGGGATCGTGGCGTTCACGGAGGCGTAGGTCGCGCCGGTGATCCGGGTGCCCTGGCGGCTGAGGGTCGCGTACTGGTCGAGCCAGAGGCTGACCGCCTGCACGAGCAGGTAGAGCGCCGCGATGATCGCGAGCTGGATGCGCGAGGACTTCGAGATGCGGATCTCGCGGCCGTTGATCCGGATCGCGCCGTAGAGGTAGCCGGTGGCGAGAGTGGCGAGCGCCGAGATGATGAGCACGGCCGAGGCGAAGCCGACGATGCTCTGGTAGAAGGGCAGCTCGAAGAGGTAGAACGACGTGTCGAGGCCGAACAGCGGATCGACGTCGCCCGAGGGCGTGCGGTTCCAGAAGGTCAGGCTCGTCTGCCACCGGGTGGAGGAGGAGACGCCGGCGAAGAGGCCGAGGACCGCCGGGATGCCGAAGGTGGCCAGGCGCCGCAGCGGCTCGACGACCTGCTGGTAGCGGTCGATCTGCGAGTTGAGCTTCGCGTAGACCGGGCGCAGCCGGTAGGCGAGCGTCAGGCTCACGAACACGGGGACGGCCATCGCGACGAAGCCGATGACGAAGAGCCCGCCCGCGGCGAACCACTGCGTCGTGAGCACCGAAAGGAACCCGAGCTGGTCGTACCAGAGGATGTCGGTGTAGAGACCGGCGAAGACGAAGAACGCCACCACCAGCACGGCGACCACCACGACCGTGACGGCGAGAACGCTCCGTCTCTTGCGCGGCGGGGCTTCGGTTGCTGCAGAACTCACGGATAAGCCTCTTGATGTGGAGATGTGACGGGAGGCTCCCCATGGTAGGCGACGACCAGCGAGGGGACCTGAGCGTCGCCCTCAGGGAGCGGCTCGGCGGCTCCGCCCTGAGCGGACAGGGCGGGCGGTGGCCGCTGCTCCTGGCACCCGTGGATCTCGATACGCCCGCTGCGCGGGCTACTCGATCAGCATGCCGCGGTCGTTCGGCGACTCGGTGGCCGCACATGCTGGTCGAGGAGCCCCGCAGGGGCGCATCGAGACCCGACCCGTCAGTTGATGGGGGTCGCGCCGTCGCAGGTCGGAAGGGCGTCGGTGTCGCCCGCGGCGACGCCCTTCAGGGCGGCGAGGGAGTCGTCGAGGGTGGCGACGCTGAAGACCTGGAGGCCGTCGGGCACGTGGCCGACGACCTCGTTGCAGTTGTCGGCGGGCGCGAGGAAGTACTGCGCCCCCGCGTCGACCGCGCCGAACATCTTCTGGCGGATGCCGCCGATCGCGCCGACCTCGCCCGCGGCGTCGATGGTGCCGGTGCCGGCGACGGAGGCGCCGCCGTTCAGCGCGCCCTCGGTGAGCTTGTCGATGATCCCGAGCGCGAACATCATCCCGGCGCTCGGCCCGCCGACGTCGTCCAGCTGGATGTCGACCTCGAACGGGAATTCGAAGGCCGCACCGGCGACGATGCCGATCACGGCCGCGCCGTCGTTGTCGACCGGGGTGACCTGCACGTCCTGCTCGGCCCCGCCGCGCTCGACGGTGAGGGTGACCGGCTGCTGGGTGCCCGAGGCCTGGACGGCGGCGCGGAGCGCGGTCACATCGGCGACCGGCTCCCCCGCGACGGCGACGATCTCGTCGCCGGTCTCGAGCGCGCCGGCGGCGGGCGAGTCGTCCGGGATCTGCACGACCGAGACACGCTGGTTGATCGGATAGCCGAGCTCCGTGAGCGCCGCGGCGATCGCCTCCTGCTGCGAGTCGGTCATCTCGGCCTGGTTCGCCTGGTCCCGCTCCTCGACCGTGGAGGACGGCGGGAAGATCTGCGCGACGGGCACGACGGCCTTGGTGCGGTCGAACCAGGCGCTCGCGACCTCGATCCAGGTCGGCAGGCTCTGCGGGTTGCCGACCACCGAGACGGTGAGCATGTCGAGCGTGCCCTCGGTGGGATAGGTCGTCTCGTCCGGGATGGAGATCAGCGGAACGTCCTCGCCGCTCGTGCCGAGGGTGTCGAAGACCGGGCCCGGCTGCTCGATCACGTAGGGGGCGGGGGTGACACCGAGCCCGACGACGAGCGCGACGCCGGAGAAGAGGACCGCGGGCCCGACCCAGGCGCGCCGGCCGCGCGGGGAGGAGGGGCGCGGGTCGACGGAGAACAGCAAACGGGGGCCTCTCTGGGGACGTGCGGGGCGGCGGCGCCGGCGTGTTCGCGGCGGGCGGAAGCGGGTCGGGGCCGGGCGGTCGACTTCACGTCGTGGCTCCGGACGCTCGGGCTAACGTAGCTTGCACGACTGGGAGTCGTGTCACGATCCGTCGCCCGAACCGGGTGTGCAGAGGCCGGCTCCGTGCGATGAGAGAGGGCTCCCCGAATGGCCGAAGGCGACAACGCGGACCGACCGGGCGGCGGCTCGGAGGACGAGTTCCGCGACATGCTCCGGCAGTTCCTCTCGGGGAACGGCCCGATCGATCCGAGCCAGCTCGCCGGCGCCGCCGGTCTGCCCAACGACCCGGTCGCGCTGCAGAACCTGCTCTCGCAGCTGCAGAGCGCGATGCAGCAGTCGGGCGGCGGGATCAACTGGTCGCTCGCGCTCGAGCAGGCGAAGCAGCTGGCGCGCGCGGACTCCGTCCCGGTGACCGACGCCGTCCGCGCCCCGCTCGACGGCGCCTTCGGCGTCGCGGCGCTCTGGCTCGACGAGGTCGCCTACGTCTCCGAGCTGAGCCGTCCGCCGCGCACCATCAGCCGGCTCGAGTGGATCACGCTCACGATGCCGGTCTGGACGCAGCTCGCCGAGCCGGTCGCCCTCAGCATCTCCGACGCGCTCACCGGCGTCATGCGCGACCAGGCCCCCGAGGAGATGAAGGCGATGATCGCCGGCGCCGAGGACATGATGCGCGGCATCGGCGGCACCCTCTTCGCCCTCCAGCTCGGCCAGGTGGTCGGCCAGCTGGCCGCCGAGGTCGTCTCCGGCGGCGACATCGGCATCCCGCTGCTCGAGGAGAACGACGCGGCGATCGTGCCGCAGAACGTCGCCGCGTTCGGCGAGGGCCTCGACATCCCGATCGACCAGGTGCAGATCTACCTCGCGGTGCGCGAGCTCGCCCACGCGCGGCTGTTCCGGCACGGCAAGTGGGTCCGGCTCGCCCTGATCTCGCAGATCACCGACTTCGCCCGGGGCATCACGATCGACACCACCCGCCTCGAGGAGCTGGCCGAGAACTTCGATCCGTCCAACCCCGAGGAGCTGCGCGACGCGATGACCTCCGGCGCGCTGATCCCGCCGAAGACCGAGGAGCAGCTCGCCGCGCACGGCCGCCTCGAGACGATGCTCGCCCTGATCGAGGGCTGGGTGGACGTGGTCACCGCCGCGGCGACCACCCGCCTGCCCAGCGCCGGCGCGATCGCCGAGACCGTCCGCCGCCGTCGCGCGTCCGGCGGGCCCGCCGAGTCGGCCTTCGCCACCCTCGTCGGCCTGGAGCTGCGGCCGCGCCGCCTCCGCGAGGCCGCCGCGATGTGGCAGGCCGTCACCGACGCGGTCGGTCCCGAGGCGCGCGACGCGCTCTGGTCGCACCCCGACGTGCTGCCCGGCTCGGACGACCTCGACGACCCGACAGCCCTCGTCGCGCGACTGAGCGCCGAGGCCCGCGGCGAGACCCCGGAGCCCGACGAGATGGACCGCGCGCTCGAGGAGCTGCTGAACGGGACGACGCCCGCGGCGCCGGAGGGCGACCAGCCCGAGGCCGGCACCGACGGCGGCCGACCGGACGACGACGGCACCGCTCCCACCGGCGACCGGCCGGTCTGATCCCCGCGCGGGAGGGGTCCACGACCTGTGGACAACTCCCGCGCCGCCGGGCCGCTCTCGGCCATGATCTCCCGATGGTCCTCCGGCTCGATCCCCGCTTCCCCCTCGTCTGGCGCTCTGCGACCGCGATGCAGGTCGGACTCGACCACCCGCGGGTCGTGCTGGAGGGCGTCGGCTACGCCGAGGAGCTGCTGGTGCACGCGCTGCGGGTGGGCACCAGCGCGGGCACGGCGCGGCTGATCGCGACGCGCGCCGGCGCCTCGGACGCGCGCGTCGACGAGCTGCTCGCCACGCTGCGCCCGGTGCTGCTGCGGAGCATCGACCCGGATCCGCCCGCGCCGCCACGGGTGGTCGTCGAGGGTGTCGGCTCCGCGGCCGACGCCCTGCGCAGCCTGCTTCGCGGCGAGGGCTGCGAGCTGGTCGGCGAGGACGCGGTGCCCGCTCTCGCGGTGCTCGTCGCCGACTACGCCGTCGCTCCGGCGCGCGCCGCGCACTGGCTCTCGAGCGACGTGCCCCATCTGGCCGTGGTCTTCGGCGACGAGGCGGTCCGCATCGGCCCCCTCGTCGAGCCGGGCGGCGGGCCCTGCCTGCACTGCGCCTACCGCGACCGGATCGACCTCGACCCGGAGTGGCCGCGGCTGGTGATCCAGGTCCTCGGCACCACCGCATCGACCCGGACCGCCCTCTCCAGTGCCGCGATCGCGGTCGCGGCGGCCGACGCGGCGCTCCGGCGGCTGCACGCCGGCTGGACCGGGCTGCGCAGTGTCGAGCGCACCTACTCGGACGCCTCCGGTGCGTTCAGCGAGCGGCGGCTGGAGCCGCACCGCGGGTGCGCGTGCCGATCTCTGCGAGGAAGCGCGACGGCTCCCGCCGCGTGACCCGGCCCACGGTGGACTGCGACCAGGAGAGCCGCAGCCGCTGACGCGCGCGGGTGATGCCGACGTAGAGCAGCCGGCGCTCCTCGTCGATCGCCTCGAGGCCGCTCGCGTAGGAGATCGGCAGCAGGCCCTCGGTCAGGCCCATCAGGTGCACCGACTCCCACTCGAGGCCCTTGGCGGAGTGGAAGGTGGCCAGGGTGACGGCCGCGCGGTCCGGCTCGTGGTGCACCTGCTGGCGCGCGAGGAGGTCGTCGGTGAACTGCTTGAAGCTCCAGCCGGCGGGCGCCTCGTCGACCAGCCGGGCGAGCGTGTCCAGCGACTCCCAGCGCTCGCGCACGGCACCCGGTGCCGACGGCGGCTCGGCGCTCCAGCCGAGCGAGCGGAGGACGTCGCTGACCGACTTGAACAGCGGCTCGCCGGAGATGGAGACCGAGGCCGCGCGCAGCTGCATCACCGCCTGCTTCACCTCCGGCAGGTCGAAGAAGCGCTTGCCGCCGCGCAGGTGCGCCGCGACGCCGCGCTCGTGCAGCGCGCGCTCGAGGATCGCCGACTGCGAGTTGGTGCGGAAGAGGATCGCGATGGCGGAGGGGCGCACGCCCGCCTCGATGTCGGCGGCGACGCGGGCCGCCACTCCCCGGGCCTCCGCGACGTCGTCGGGGTAGGCGTCGATCGCCGGCTCCGGGCTCTCGACGGCGGCGGGGGCGCTCGCGACGGAGTGCAGCACGAGCGCGCCGGGCCGGCCGCGCATCAGCCGGTTCGCGGTCTGCACGATCGGCGGGGCCGAGCGGTAGTTCTCCTCGAGCCGGACGACCGTCGCGGCCGGCCAGCGCGAGCCGAAGTCGAGCAGGTAGTCGGCGCGGGCGCCGGCGAAGGAGTAGATGGTCTGGCTCGCGTCGCCGACCACGCAGAGGTCGCTGCGGTCACCGAGCCACAGCTCGAGCAGCCGTTGCTGGAGCGGGTTCACGTCCTGGTACTCGTCGACGACGAAGAAGCGGTACTGCTCCCGGACCTGCATCGCCATCGCCGGCTCGGACTCGAGCATCCCCGCGGTGACGAGGAGGACGTCCTCGAAGTCGATCTGCCGGCGCTGGTCCTTCAGCCCCTCGTACTCGTCGACCATCGCGACGGTCTGCTCGAGGGTGAGCCGTCCGGGCAGCGCACGGGTCCGGGCGGCCACCGCGTACTGCTCGAGCGAGAGGGCGGACACCTTCCGCCACTCGATCTCGGCGGAGAGGTCGCGCAGGGTCGCGGTGTCCAGCTTCAGCCGGAGCCGCTCCGCCGCGTGGCCGAGCAGCCGCGCCTTGCCGTCGAGCAGCTGCGGCATCGTGCCGCCGACGAGCTGCGGCCAGAAGAAGCCGAGCTGCGAGAGCGCGGCGGCGTGGAACGTCCGGGCCATGACGCCGCCCGCCCCCAGGACTCGGAGCCGGGAGCGCAGCTCGGCGGCCGAGCGGCTGGTGAAGGTCAGCGCCATCACGCGGGCCGGCGTGTAGACGCCGGTCGCGACGCCGTGCGCGATCCGGTGGGTGATGGTCCGCGTCTTGCCGGTGCCCGCGCCGGCCAGGACGCAGACCGGGCCGAGCAGCGCCTCCGCCGCCTCGCGCTGCCCCTCGTCGAGTCCGTCGAGCAGGGTCACGCGACGATGGGGCCGTTCTCGAGCGCTCCCCCGTACCAGTCCTCGATCATCGCGCGGGCGATCGACGAGCGGCCGGGCAGCAGCACCGACTCGAGGGAGTCGTGCAGCTGCTGGCGGGTGAACCAGCGCAGGGCGACGATCTCCTCGCCGTCCGGGAGCAGGTCGGCGGGGGCCTGGTCCTCGGCGAGGCGGGCGGTGAAGCCGATCATCAGCGAGGCGGGGAACGGCCAGGGCTGCGAGCCGAGGTACTGCGGGTCGACGACGCGCATCCCGGACTCCTCGAAGATCTCGCGGACGACCGCCGCCTCGAGCGACTCCCCCGGCTCGACGAAGCCGGCCAGCAGCGAGAAGCGGCCGGTGCCCCACATCGCGTTCGAGCCGAGCAGCAGGCGGTCGTCGGCGTCGAGGACGCAGACGATGATCGCCGGGTCGATGCGCGGGAAGACCTGGCTGCCGTCGGCGGGCGAGCGGCGGACCCAGCCGCCCTGCTCGATCACGGTGGCGTCGCCGTTGCGCGGCGAGAAGCCGTGCGAGGCGTGCCAGTTGACCATCGCGAGCGCCTCGGTGAAGAGGCCGGCGTCGCGGTCGCTGAGGTGCTCGGCGAGGGTGCGCAGGGCGCCCCAGGCGGCGTCGTCGGGCTCGAGGGCGCTCGCCTGCTCGTCCGTGAGCACGGCGGCGACGACGGGAGTGCCCGCGGGCTCGCCCTCGGCGTCGACGGTGGTGCGGCCGAGGTAGAGGCGGAGGGCGCCGGCCGGCACGTCGGCCGCGGGGCGCAGGGCGAGGCGCTCGCCGTCGACCAGGGCGCGGTCGCCGCGCAGGAGGACGACCCGGGTCGCCGCATCGGCGTCCAGCTCGTCGAAGAGCTCGGGACGAGCGCGGGCGAGGTAGTCCCGGTCGACCGCCTGACGGGCGAGCGGGAGGCGGTCGGAGAAGGACGGGATCATGCGGGCTCATTTCGAAGCGGTGCCGGGGGGACGGCCGGTGCGGGGCCGAGGAGGTGGCGGGCCGGGCGGCGGCCGGGAGGAGCGCGGCTCCTCGACGGCATCGGCTGGTCAGCGCGTGGCGACCGGCCGGTCGGGCGCCCGGCGACCTACCCTGGTGAGCATGGCCAGATCCCATCTCACTCTAGCCGCGCTGGCCACTTCGGCCGTCGAGGGCCTCGACGTCCGGACCGCGCGCGAATTCACGCACTCGACGCACGGGGACTTCGACTCCGCCCTGCTGACCACGCGCGACGGCGCCCGCCTGGTGGTGCGCGTGCCGACCTCGCCGCTGGCCGAGCAGGAGCAGCTCGGCGACCTCGTCGCCCTGCGCGCGCTCACCGCCGGCATCCGCAGCCGCCTGCCGTTCGATCTGCAGGAGAGCATCGGGCAGACGCCGTACGACGGCACCCGCGGCGTCGTCTACGAGTACCTCGAGGGCGACCGCGTGCTGATCGACGACGTCGAGGCCTCCAGCGGTCTCGCGGACTCGGTCGGGCGGGCGATCGGCGCGATCCACTCGCTGCCGGCGTCGTTCGTGCAGGAGGCGGGGCTGCCCGTCGCCTCGGCCCGCGACAGCGTCAACGAGACGGTCGCCGTCATCGAGCGCGCCGCCGACACCGGCCACGTGCCCGCCGCGCTCGTCGCACGCTGGGAGTCGGCCTCCTCCGACGAGGCGCTCTGGCAGTTCGACCCGACGGTCGTGAACGGCTCGATGACCTCCGACTCCTTCCTCCGCTCCGGCGACTCCGTCAGCGCCGTGCTCGGCTGGGCGGCGCTGCGCGTGGGCGACCCGGCCCGCGATCTGCACTGGCTGCTCAGCGCCCCGGGGGCCGGCACGGCGTTCGCCGCGTACTCGCGGATGCGCGCCGGCGCGGTCGACCGCACCCTCCGCCAGCGCGCTCAGCTCTACGCCGAGCTCGAGCTGGCCCGCTGGCTGCTGCACGGCACCGAGACCGAGGACTCGGCGATCGTCGACGACGCGGTCGGGATGCTCGACCTCCTGGTCGACAGCGTCCTCGGCGATCTGTCCGCGCCGCTGTCCACCGACACCGGACCGGTGCTCGAGGTCTCCGAGGTCGAGGAGCTGCTGAACCGCACGCCCGGCGCGCGGACCGGCTCCTCCGCTCACGGCCGCGGGCTCGCCCCCGTCGCCGAGGAGAGCGACTCCGAGAGCTCGCGCTCCGAGTAGAAGCGCTCGGGCCGCAGCACGAGGTCGTCGGCGACGAAGTAGAACACCGCGTCGACGCTCTCCAGCGGCACGCCCTTCCAGCGAGAGTAGGCGAGGCGGTACAGCGCGAGCTGGAACTGCTTGAGCTCGAGGTCGGCCGCGTCCTTCGGGGCGCGTCCGGTCTTCCAGTCCACGATCTGGAAGCCCTCGTCCGTCCGGTAGACCGCATCGAGCTTGCAGACGACGACGTGCCCGGCCAGCTGGAGGTGGATCTCGATCTCGACCGCCTCGGGGCGGCGGTCGGCCCACTCCGAGCGCTCGAACGTCTCGATCAGACGGGCGAGCTGCTCGCCCTCCGCTCCGGCCGCGGTCGCTCCGCCGTCGTCGAGCTCGTCCGGGAAGGTGTCGACCGACTCCGCCTCGCCCTGGATGCCGAAGCGGTTCTCCACCCAGGAGTGGAACGTCGTGCCGAGCCGGGTCTGCCGGTACGGCCGCTCGGGCATCGGCCGGCGCAGCTGCGCGACGACCTCGGCGGGCGTGCTGACGATGTCCTTGAACCGCGAGGCCGGGATGCGGGTCGGCAGGCCGACGCGCGCGCCGCCCGCGAGGCGCACGGCGCGCTCGGCGAGCAGCAGGCGGATGTCCGCTCCGCGGGCGCCGAGCAGCGCCGGCTCGGCGATGCGCACGCGCTCGGCCGCCGCGCGCACCCGGTCGCCGCGGGCGCCGAGCGGGTCGTGCGGCCAGTGGAAGGTGCGCGGCGCCTGCTCGAGCGGGTTCTCGAGGTTCGACGGCTCGACCGGCAGCTCCGGGAGGGTGCGGGCCTCGGCGAGGTCGCGGAGGAAGACGCCGGGTCCGCGCGGCTTCGCCTGCCCGGCCCACCAGGATCCGCTCAGCAGCAGGTGGTGCCGGGCCCGGGTGACCGCGACGTAGGCGAGCCGGCGCTCCTCGGACTCGTTGCGCTCCCGCAGGGTGTCGCCGAAGTCGGCGATCGCGTCGACGACCTCCTTCTGCGTCGTGCAGCCGCGCCAGGCGAGGTCCGGCAGCTCGGCGGCGTCGCCGCGGAAGGCGTACGGCATCGCGCCGAGGCGCACCCAGCCGCGGAAGCCCTCGACCGGAGTGCCGGGCAGCTCGCCGTCGACCATCCGCGGCACGGCGACCAGGTCCCACTCCAGGCCCTTCGAGCCGTGGATCGTCAGCAGCTGGACGGTGCCGGGCTCCGGGTCCTCGGGCCGAGGCGCGAGGCCGTCGCGCTTGTCCGCCAGCACGAGCCAGCGGAGGAAGCCGCGGAGCGACGAGCCGGTGCCCGCGCCGCGGTCGTCGGTCTGCAGGTAACCGGACACCGCCTCGCGGAACGCCTCGAGGTTGGCGCGGCCGTCGCTGCGCGACTCGTTGGCCTCCACCTCGATGTCGAGGCCGAGCTCCTGCTCGACCAGCGTGACGAAGTCGAGGAGGTCGAGGCCCGCCCGGGCTCGGAGGCGCGCGAAGAGCGTGCCTGCGTCGTGCAGGCGGCGCAGGCCCTCGTCGCTGAACGAGGACAGCGCGGAGTGGTCGAGCCGGCCGTCCTCGCCGGGGCGTCGCGAGGCGATGAAGTCGAGGGCCTCGATGATCGAGCCGCCCTCGCCCTCGGTGACGGAGGCGCGCATCCGCTCGCGCACCTCCTCGGGCAGCAGCCGGTGCGCGTGGTCGCGCGAGGCGAGCCAGGAGGCGAGATCGCGGAGCGCGCGCAGGTCGCGGACGCCGAGGCGCCAGCGCGCGCCGGCCAGGAGGCGGACCAGCTCGCTGCCCGCCGCCGGGTCCTCCACCACGGTCAGCGCGGCGACGAGGTCGGCGATCTCGGGCTGCCGCAGCAGGCCGCCGATGCCGAGGATGTGGTACCGGACGCCGTGCCGGGAGAGCGCGGCGGCGAAGCGGTCCATGTGCGCGCGGACGCGGAAGAGCGCCCCGGCCGACGGCGGCGCCTCCCCACGCTCGGCGTTCTCGGCGAGGCGGCCGGCGAACCAGCGCGCGACGTCGTCGGCCTCGTCCTCGATCGTCTCGGGGAAGGTGAGCTCGACGGCGTGGTCGGAGGCGCCCGGCCCGGCGGCGAGGCGGTCGACCGGGACGGCGCTGCCCGCGGTCAGCGGCGCGACGACGGCGTTCGCCGCCGCCAGCACGCCGTGGCCGTTCCGCCAGCTGGTCGACAGCGAGAACCGGGCCGCGGAGCCGAAGTCGAGGGCGAAGCGGCCGAGGCCCTCCGCGCTCGCGCCGCGCCAGCCGTAGATCGACTGGTGCGGATCGCCCACGGCCATCACGCCCTGCTCGGCGAAGAGCCGGGCGAGCAGGCGGGTCTGCAGCACGGAGGTGTCCTGGTACTCGTCGAGCAGCACGACCCGGTAGCGGGCGCGGTGCTCGTCGACGACGCGCGGCACGCGCTCGATGATCCGCAGCGCCAGCGCCACCTGGTCCGAGAACTCGACGAAGCCGCGCTCGGCCTTCGCCTCCTGGAACCGCTCGGCGAGCGCCGTCAGCACCGGCAGCGCGCCGACGGCCTGCAGCGCCTTCTCGAGCTCGCGGTAGAGACCGGAGCCGCTGGAGCCGCGGGGCAGCTCGCCGAGGCGGAGGAAGTCCTCCGCGAAGCCGGCCACCTCGGCCGGGTCGGCGAGGTTGTCGGCGAGGTCGTGCGCGAGCGCGACGGTGAGGTCGGTCAGGCGGTCGATGCTCGCCTCGACCTCGAGGATGCGCGGGTCGGCGGTGTCGGCGACGACCCCGCGCGCCAGGTGCCAGGCGGAGGCCTCCGAGAGCACGGTCGCGTCGCCCTCGCGCCCGATCAGCGCGGCGTTGTCGCGGAAGATCGTGTTCGCGAAGGCGTTGTAGGTCGAGACGGTGGCGGCTTCGAACGGGTCGGGCTCGGTCTGGCCCTCGCGCAGCGGCAGCAGGCCCGCGGCCCCCAGCTGGTCGATCCGGCGGCCGATCCGCTCGCCGAGCTCGGCGGCGGCCTTGCGGGTGAAGGTGAGGCCGAGGACCTCGGAGGGAGCGGCGAGCCCGTTGGCGAGCAGCCAGAGCACGCGGTTCGCCATCGTCTCGGTCTTGCCGCTGCCGGCGCCCGCGACGACGAGGGCCGGGGCGAGCGGCGCCTCGATGACGGCGCGCTGCTCGACGGTGGGCGGGCGGAGGTCGAGGGCCTCGGCGATGGTCAGGGCGTCGATCACGGGCGGGGCCCTTCCTCGGGGGTCGCGGCGGAGTCGGGAGCGGGGTCGGCGGCGGGATCGGGGTCGGCAGCGGGGTCGGGGTCGGCGGCCGGGTCGGGGTCGGCGGCCGGGTCGGGGTCGGCGGCGTCCAGAGTGGAGTCCTCGGGAGTCGCGGTCTCCTCCTCGTCCGTCTCGACCTCGTCGAGCGCCAGCCGGCCGTCCCCCGAGACCTCCGGCACCGCGTGGATCCGGTACCGCAGCGCGTCGCCCGGGGAGAAGGGGACCGCGTCGAGCAGCCCCGAGAAGCCGGCCGAGGCCATCCCCCGCGCGGCGGCGCGGACCCGCTCGCGCAGCGCCTCGAGCTCCTCCTCGCCGAAGCGGGGCTGGACCACCTCGCGGTAGAGCGACCCGCGGACGCCCTTCGCGACGAAGAGCAGCTTCGCTCCGCCGCCCTCGTCCGCGCCGGCCGCCTCGATCGCGCCGCTCGCGACGGCGAGCTGGTAGCTGCCGAGCTGCGCGTGCTCGGCGATGTCGGCCTGGCGCGGAGTGCTCCGGCCGGTCTTGAGGTCGACGATGACGACCGAGCCGTCCGGCGCGCGCTCGACCCGGTCGATCGAGCCGCGGATCCGGGCGGGCGGCACGTCGATCTCGAACTGCTGCTCGCGGCCGAGCACCGCCCCGCCGCCGCGCTCGAAGTCGGCGAGGTAGGCGGCGAGGCCCTCGACCAGGCGCCGGGTCACCCGCAGCTGCCGCTCGCCGAGCCAGGGCGACTCGAAGACCAGCTCGGGCCAGCGCGACTCCAGCTCGGCCCAGAGCGCCTCCGGCTCGGTGCTCGCCGCGTTCTCGAGCACCCAGTGCACGAGCGTGCCGACCCCCATCGCGGTGCTCGTGGTCGAGCCCGACACGGCGTCGACGAACCAGTCGAGCGGCGAGCGCTCGAACGCCTCGAGCCGGCTGGGCGAGACCGAGACGGGCCGCTCGGGATCGTCGAGGTCGAAGAGCGGCTCGGTGGTGGAGGGCTCGAGGACGCCGTACCAGGAGGCCGGGTCGGCACCCGGCACCTCGGCCAGCGTGAGTGCGCGCAGCCCGCGGATCGCGCCGGGCGCCTCGGCCGAGTTCGGCGTCGTCGCGGTCCGGCGGAGCCCCGCGACCGCCCCGCGCAGGGTCAGCGGCACGGCCGAGGCCGCGTCGAGCCGGGGCGCGTCGGGCGGCGTGAGCCGGAAGAAGAGGGACGGCGTCTCGTCCTCGCCCGCGACGGCGCTGAGCACGAGCTGGCGGCGGGCCCGGGAGGCGGCGAGCGCGAACATCCGCAGCTCGTCGTCGAGGGTGGCCTTCCGGCTGTCGAGCGGCAGGTCGCCCTCGCCGCGCGCGTGCCGGATCAGCCCGTCGGGGTCGAGCAGCGAGCCGCGCTGGCGCAGGTTCGGCCAGACGCCGTCCTGCAGCCGCGCGACCACGACCACGTCGAACTCGAGGCCGACGACGGAGGAGGGCGTGCCGATCAGCACCGCGTCCTCGACCGAGCGCGGCGCGAGCGTGTCCTCCGGCACCTCCGCCTCGAGGATCTCGGTGACGAAGCCGATCGCCGAGTGACCGGGCGCCCGCTCGACGAAGCGCCGCGCCGCGCTGAAGAGCGCGACGACGCCGTCGAGGTTGCGGTTCGCCTCGGCCGCCGTCAGTCCGGTGCCGAGGGCCAGCTCGCGCCAGGAGGAGGCGACGCGGCTCGACTCCCAGGCCGACCAGAGCAGCTCCTCGATCGAGCCCTGCTCGGCGTGCAGCCGGCGTACGCGGTCGATCGTGACGGCGAGGCGCTCGGCCTGCCGGGCCGGGCCGGAGTCGATCGTGGCGAAGCGTCCCGGCGCCTCCAGCGCCTCGACCAGCAGCGGATCGCTCGCGCGGATCCCCCCGCCCGCGAGCTCCTCGGCGCGGAGGGCCAGCCGCAGCCGCCGGAGTCCGAGCCGGTCCACGCCGCCGAACGGGCCGAGCAGCAGCTCCGCCGCCAGCTCCGCGTCGAGCGGCCGCTCGCCGACCGCGACGCCGACCAGCACGAGCAGCGCCCGCGCGGCGTGGTCGTCGCGCAGCGCGCGACCGGCCAGCACGGAGCGGGTGGGCACCTCGGCGACGGCGAGCGCCTTCAGCAGCGGCTGGACGGCCGCCCCGGAGCGGACGACGACGGCCATCCGCCGCCACGGCACGTCGTCGCGCAGGCGGCGCTCGCGGAGCAGGCGCGCCACCGTCGCGGCCTCGCGCGCCGCGGTCGGTGCGTGCAGCACGAGCACGGGAGCGGGCGCCCCCTCCTCGTCGGCGGGGGCCTCGGCGGCGCGCTGCCGACCGGCCGCGGCCGTGCCGATCCGCTGCGTCGCCGCCGAGACGAGGGCGCGCAGGGCGGCGCCGTGCCGGTGCACCCGGCCGAGCACGAGGGTCTCGGCGTCGCGCACGCCGATCGCGGGGCCGAAGCGGCCCAGGGTGTCGGAGGCGGCGCCGCGGTAGGCGCTCGTCGCGACGTCCGGGTCGCCGAACGCGAGCACGGTGACGCCGCGCGCGGCGAGGGCTCGCAGCAGCACGACCGTCGACTCGCTCGCCTCCTGCATGTCGTCGACGAGGACGAGGCGGAGCGCCCGGATCCGCTCGCCCCCGCCGCCGTCGCGGATCGTCTCGGCCGCGAAGGCCGCGAACTCGGCGGCGTCGAGCTTCGTCCCCGCCTGCGGCGACATCCAGTCGACGACGTCGCGGAACTCCTCGAGCACGGCGGCGGCGGCCGACCACTCGCCGCGGTCCGCGTCCACGGCGAGCCGGCGGATCGCGTCCGCGTCGAGGCCGTGCTCGGTGGCCCGCATCCCGAACTCGCGCAGCTCGGTGCGGAAGGTGCGCAGCCGCAGCACCTCGGCGCTGAACTCGTCGGGCCAGCGCGGCCCGGTGCCCTCCTCGAGGTGCCCCTCGAGCAGCTCGGAGAGGATGACGTCCTGCTCGCCGCCGGTGAGGAGGGTCGGCCGGTCGATCCCGAGCTCCTTGGCGGCGGCGGTCACCGCCTCGAAGGCCAGCGAGGTGGCGGTCCGCGCCAGCGGGCCCCGCGTCGGGACGCCGAGCCGCAGCGCGAGCACGTCGCGCAGTGCCGTTGCGGCCGTGCGGCTGGCGGCGAGCACGGCGATCGACTCCGGCTCGTAGCCGCGCTCGAGCACGCGCTCGGCGACGAGCTCGACGATCGTGCGGGTCTTGCCCGAGCCGGGGGCGCCGAGCACCGCGGCGCTGCGGCCGTCCGGCAGGGCGAGGACGGCGCGCTGCGACGGGTCGAGGACGAGCCCCTCGCCGGCCGAGCCGTCGCGAGCGGGAGCCTCGTCGGAGGCGGGTGCCGGGGTTCGAGGAGCGCTCACGCGACCACGCTAACGAAGACCGCCGACACTGCCGAGCGCCCTCGGGCGGCCCCTCCCGGGCCGGGTCCGCTCAGCGCGAAACCGGCGTCGGCCGCGCCGCCCGGTCCCGTATCCTGACAGCCACGTCCCCTCCCGAAAGGCACTGCTGGTGGAAATCCGTATCGGAATCGTCAACACCCCGCGCGAGCTCAACTTCGAGTCCTCGCTGTCCGTGGCCGAGGTCGAGAAGACGGTGACCACCGCGCTCGAGGCGGGCGCCAAGGTCCTCCGCCTGCGCGACGAGAAGGGCAAGATCTACATCGTCCCCACCGAGACCATCGCCTTCGTCGAGGTCGGCTCCGAGGAGTCGCGCCGCGTCGGCTTCGTCGCCTAGCCCCTCCCGCACGGTCACGTCGTGGAGCTCCTCTTCGTCACGCTCGGCGGGATCCTCCTGGGCCTCGCCGCCCGATACGGGCTGCCGCACCGGCACCTGCACGGGTCGGTGCTGATCCCCGCGCTCGGCGGCGTCGTCGCCGCCGTCGTCTGGGTCGCGCTGACCTGGGCCGGTCTGCCCTGGGACGGCGGACTGATCTGGATCCTCGCGCTCGGCCTCGCGGCCGTCGCGGTCCTCGCGGCCGACGTCGCGCTGGGCCGGGCGCGCACCCGCCGCGACGACGCCGCCCTCGAGGCGATGCTCGCCGGCCGGGTCGCCCCGGACCGCGTCGCTCCCTGAGCGCCGCCCACCACCACGCGAAGGCGCGGGAGTCCTGGACTCCCGCGCCTTCGTCGTTCCCGGGTCCGCCGCCTCAGGCGGGCAGGGCCCCGACCGGGGTCGTCGCGGCGAGCGCCTCCGCCACCGCCGCGCGGATCGGCTCCACGATCGGCAGCATCCCGGCGAACTCCGCGGCCAGCCGCTCGGCCGCCGCGCTGAGCGGCCCGCCGCCGATGATCACCGCCTCCGCCCCGGCCGCCTGCGCCCGCCGCACCGCGGCGTGCAGCTCGCCGTGCAGCCGGTCCGGGTCCTCGAGCTCCTCCGCCGGCGACGCCGTGAGGAAGCAGCCCGCGTAGGCGTCGAGGCCCCCCGCATCCGCGACGAGCGCCCGGAGCACCGGCTCGAGCCGGCCGGTCGTCGTCGCGATCGCGAACCGCCGGCCGCCCGCGCTCGCGGCGCGCACGGCCGCGGCTCCGATGCCGACGACCGGCAGCCCCGTCGCCTCCGCCGCCTCGGCGGCACCCGGATCGCCGAACGCGGCGACCACGATCGCGTCGGGGGCGTGCAGCAGCACCGCGCGTCGAGCCGCGGTCATCACGTGCGCCGCCGCGGCGGAGAGAGCGGAGGGCGTCGTGATGATCGAGGGCCCCTGCGCCACCGTCTCCCCCACGATCCGGACGTCCTCCCCGCGCACCGCGTCGCGGGCGACGGCCACTAGCAGCCGGGTGGTCGCGACCGAGGTGTTCGGATTCACGACGACGACCGTGCGCTGCACGCTCAGTCCTCCGCCATCGGGCGGCCGACGGTCTCGCGCGGGAACTGCACGGCGATCGCGCAGATCGCGAACAGCCCGGCGAGGAGGGCGAACATCCCGCCGACCCCCGAGGCGTCGAGCACGGCGCCGGCGAGGAGCGGGAACAGTCCGCCGGAGAGCGAGCCGAGGGCGAGGATCACCGAGGTGCCGAGGCCGCGGATGCGCGTGGGGTACTGCTCCGGAGCGAACAGCCAGATGGTGGTGTTGAGCACGATCACCGAGAAGTTGAAGAGGAAGCCGAAGACGAGCACCAGCGCGACGGTGGTGCCGAGGAAGCCGAAGCCGAGACCGGCGCCGATCCCGAGCAGGGCCGCGACCGTGAGCGTGAGCTTGCGCGGCAGCCGGCGGGCGGCGAGCGCCGCGACCAGCGCACCGACGAGGGAGCCCGACTGCATCACGAGGGTATACCAGAGCGCACTGGTGATGTCGAAGCCGCGGGAGGTGAGGATCAGCGGGATCAGGGTGAGCATCGAGATCTGCGCGGCGTAGGACATGCAGACCGCGACGCCCAGGGCGATCGTGGTGCGGCGGTGGCGGCGGCCGAAGAGCTCGGTCCAGCGCGGGGTGCTCACGGCGGTGACGGGTCGGTCGGCGGCACCGCCCAGGTAGTCCACCTCGTCGGTCACGGGGCGGTGCAGCCGGCCCTGAGCGAGACGGTTGATCACGGTGTTCGCCTCGGCGACGCGGCCCCGGGCGGCGAGGTAGCGGGGAGTCTCGGGCAGCGCGCGCCGGTAGACCACGACCGCGAGGGCGGGGATCACCAGGATCCCGAAGAGCCAGCGCCAGCGGTCGTCGCCGGTGAAGACCGAGAAGACGATGACGCCGAAGAGCGGGGCGAGCATGTTGCCGAGTCCGGCCGCGGCGACGTTGATCAGGCCGACGGCGGTGCCGCGGTGCTTGGCGGAGAAGAACTCGGCCAGCATGATGACCGCCGTCGCGATCTCGCCGCCGAGGCCGAGGCCGACCAGGAAGCGCGCCGCGACCAGGATCTCGTAGCTGGGCGCGAAGGCGCAGAGCAGCGAGCCGACGGCGAAGATCATCAGGTTCGCGCCGAGGAGGGTGCGCCGCCCGATCCGGTCCATCACCACTCCGGCGAGGACCCGGCCGAGCGCGACCGCCGTGAAGGTCGCCGTGTTGAGCAGGCCGATCTGCGCGCCGGCGAGTCCCCAGTCGGCGGCGAGGATCGGGCCGGCGACGCCGACCGTGTTCTGCTCGATCGCGTCGAAGAAGACGCCGAAGAGGATCATCGCGACGATGCCGAGGTGGGCGCTCGTGACTCCGATGCGCGAGTAGGCGGCCTCGATGCGGTCGCCCATCGTCGTGGCGGGGGGCGGATTGGTGACGGTGCTCATGGGGCGGGTCCTTCCGGCGGAGTGGCGAGGGAGGCGCTCGGTATACCGAGGCACGTCGATCACGGTAGATCCGATCCGGCGCCAGGGTGTTTCGGGCAGATGAAGACGGCGTTACAAGGGCCGACGGGTCTCTCCTGCACCGCCCGCTACCCTTCGAGGACGGAGAACGGGTAGACCGACAGGAGCGCCGATGCCGACGAAGAGTCCCGCGCAGACGATGTCGCAGCGGGTGTACGAGGAGCTGCGCGCGCGCATCCTCGACGGCCGGCTGCCCGCGGGCGAGCCGATCCGCGAGCGCGATCTCGCGACCGAGCTCGCCGTCTCGCGCGTCCCGATCCGCGAGGCGCTGCCCTGGCTCGAGCTGGCCGGCCTGGTCACGGTCCGCCCGCGCAGCACCGCCGTCGTCTCGATCGTCCGGCGGCGCGACGTCGAGGAGCTCTACGACATCCGCTCGGCGCTCGAGCCGCTCGTGGCCCGCAAGGCCGCGGAGGCGGTGGCCCGCGGCGCCGACGCCTCGGCCCTGACCGCAGTGGTCGCCGACGCGAGCGCCGCCCTCGCCGCCGGCGACCTCGCGCGCTTCCACTCCGAGAGCGGCCGCATCCACGGCGCGATCGAGGCGATCGCGGGCAACCGGCTCCTGATCACCACGATGCAGCCGCTCGACGAGCGCAGCAACCGTCTCAACATCGCCAACATCCAGGCGGAGCCGGGCGTCCGGCACGACGAGCACGTGCGCCTCGCGGAGGCGATCGCCTCCGGCGACGCCCCGCTCGCCGTCTCCGTCGCCCACGCCCACGTCGAGTGGGGCCGCGCCCGCACCGTCGCCACCCTGGCCCACGTCCCCGGCTTCATCGACGACTGACGCAGCGGCGGCGCACGTCCTCCGTACTGATCGACCGGCCAGCGGCGGTCGCCTCCATGCTGATCGAGTAGCCCGCGCAGCGGGCGTATCGAGCGGAGGGGGCGCCTTCGGCGCCAGTGCAGGGCGGGGAAAGGATCTTGTGGCTGGCTCGTTGT
>NZ_JALGRS010000024.1:0-1413 GCF_022815565.1 Rathayibacter sp. VKM Ac-2926
TCTGGGTGGCCATCGTGAATTGGTGTCCGGCGGTGTCCTACTCTCCCACAGGGTCCCCCCTGCAGTACCATCGGCGCTGAGAGTCTTAGCTTCCGGGTTCGGAATGTGACCGGGCGTTTCCCTCTCGCTATGGCCGCCGTAACCCTCTCAGACACACCCACCAGCCGAAGGCGTGGTGGTGGTCAAATCTGGGTCACACGTCATGCGTGTGTTCAGTTGTCCGCCCCGAGCAGTGTCGGGTGCGGTGTGCAGGTCGTGTCTTTGCGAACACGACCCGCGGTATGGAGCCCGTATTCTGGGAACCACAAAGTGGACGCAAGCAATCTCTGACCACTCCTACCAGCCTTTACAACGGTATGAGTGTAGTGATTATCAAGTTATCGGCTTATTAGTACCGGTCAGCTCCGACAGTCTTTAGTCCTGTCTTCCACATCCGGCCTATCAACCCAGTCGTCTGGCTGGGAGCCTCTCCCCCGAAGGGATGGAAATCTCATCTCGAAGCCGGCTTCCCGCTTAGATGCTTTCAGCGGTTATCCGTTCCGAACGTAGCTAATCAGCGGTGCTCCTGGCGGAACAACTGACACACCAGAGGTTCGTCCATCCCGGTCCTCTCGTACTAGGGATAGATCTTCTCAAATTTCCTGCGCGCGCAGCGGATAGGGACCGAACTGTCTCACGACGTTCTAAACCCAGCTCGCGTACCGCTTTAATGGGCGAACAGCCCAACCCTTGGGACCTACTCCAGCCCCAGGATGCGACGAGCCGACATCGAGGTGCCAAACCATGCCGTCGATATGGACTCTTGGGCAAGATCAGCCTGTTATCCCCGAGGTACCTTTTATCCGTTGAGCGACAGCGCTTCCACAAGCCACTGCCGGATCACTAGTCCCGACTTTCGTCCCTGCTCGACTTGTCAGTCTCACAGTCAAGCTCCCTTGTGCACTTACACTCGACACCTGATTGCCAACCAGGTTGAGGGAACCTTTGGGCGCCTCCGTTACTCTTTAGGAGGCAACCGCCCCAGTTAAACTACCCATCAGGCACTGTCCCTGAACCCGATTAGGGTCCGAAGTTAGATATCCAGAGTGACCAGAGTGGTATTTCAACAATGACTCCACGAACACTAGCGTGCCCGCTTCACAGTCTCCCACCTATCCTACACAAGCCACACCGAACACCAATACCAAACTATAGTAAAGGTCACGGGGTCTTTCCGTCCTGCTGCGCGTAACGAGCATCTTTACTCGTAATGCAATTTCGCCGAGTTCGCGGTTGAGACAGCTGGGAAGTCGTTACGCCATTCGTGCAGGTCGGAACTTACCCGACAAGGAATTTCGCTACCTTAGGATGGTTATAGTTACCACCGCCGTTTACTGGGGCTTAAATTCTCAGCTTCGCCTTGCGGCTAACCGT
>NZ_JALGRS010000024.1:1513-3634 GCF_022815565.1 Rathayibacter sp. VKM Ac-2926
CCTCTTAACCTTCCAGCACCGGGCAGGCGTCAGTCCGTATACATCGTCTTGCGACTTAGCACGGACCTGTGTTTTTAGTAAACAGTCGCTTCCCACTGGTCTCTGCGGCCATCGAACGCTCCCGGAGCAAGTCCGTTCACGCCTCAGGCCCCCCTTCTCCCGAAGTTACGGGGGCATTTTGCCGAGTTCCTTAACCACGATTCTCTCGATCTCCTTAGTATTCTCTACCTGACCACCTGAGTCGGTTTGGGGTACGGGCAGCTAGAACCTCGCGTCGATGCTTTTCTTGGCAGCATAGGATCACCGATTTCGACTTGCGTCTACCCATCAGATCTCAGGCTATATGAACGACGGATTTGCCTATCGTTCGCCCTACATCCTTAGACCGGGACAACCATCGCCCGGCTCGGCTACCTTCCTGCGTCACACCTGTTAATACGCTAAACGCACCAGCACGGGGTCGTACGCTAGGCCCAACGCTTCACCCCGAAGGGATCCATCAAAGGGATTCAGATACTTAGCACTACTGGATTGTCTTGGGCGGTTCTTCGCCGGTACGGGAATATCAACCCGTTGTCCATCGACTACGCCTGTCGGCCTCGCCTTAGGTCCCGACTTACCCAGGGAAGATTAGCTTGACCCTGGAACCCTTGGTCTTCCGGAGGACGGGTTTCTCACCCGTCTTTCGCTACTCATGCCTGCATTCTCACTCGTGTGGCGTCCACGGCTGGTTCACACCGCCGCTTCACTCGCCACACGACGCTCTCCTACCCATCAACACGGCTGGACCACGAAGGCCTACCACTAATGTCAATGCCACAACTTCGGTGGCGTGCTTGAGCCCCGTTACATTGTCGGCGCGGAATCACTTGACCAGTGAGCTATTACGCACTCTTTCAAGGGTGGCTGCTTCTAAGCCAACCTCCTGGTTGTCTGTGCAACTCCACATCCTTTCCCACTTAGCACGCGCTTAGGGACCTTAGTTGGTGGTCTGGGTTGTTTCCCTCTCGACTATGAAGCTTATCCCCCACAGTCTCACTGCTGCGCTCTCACTTACCGGCATTCGGAGTTTGGCTGACGTCAGTAAGCTTTTGGGCCCCATCGGCCATCCAGTAGCTCTACCTCCGGCAAGAAACACGCAACGCTGCACCTAAATGCATTTCGGAGAGAACCAGCTATCACGAAGTTTGATTGGCCTTTCACCCCTATCCACAGCTCATCCCCTCCATTTTCAACTGAAGTGGGTTCGGTCCTCCACGACGTCTTACCGTCGCTTCAACCTGGCCATGGATAGATCACTTCGCTTCGGGTCTAGACCCTGCGACTGAATCGCCCTATTCGGACTCGCTTTCGCTACGGCTGCCCCACACGGGTTAACCTCGCCACAGAGCACTAACTCGCAGGCTCATTCTTCAAAAGGCACGCCGTCACCCCAACATGGGAGCTCCGACGGTTTGTAAGCAAACGGTTTCAGGTACTATTTCACTCCCCTCCCGGGGTACTTTTCACCTTTCCCTCACGGTACTTGTCCGCTATCGGTCATCTGGGAGTATTTAGGCTTATCAGGTGGTCCTGACAGATTCACACGGGATTTCTCGGGCCCCGTGCTACTTGGGATACTCTTCACGCCATAACACCATTTCGACTACGGGGCTCGCACCCGCTCTGGCCAGGCATTCAAACCTGTTCGTCTATGATGCGCTGTAACGTTCAGTGCTCGGCAGAACACAACGAAAAGTCCCACAACCCCGACCATGCAACCCCTGCCGGGTATCACACATGATTCGGTTTAGCCTCTTCCGCGTTCGCTCGCCACTACTGACGGAATCACTGTTGTTTTCTCTTCCTGTGGGTACTGAGATGTTTCACTTCCCCACGTTCCCTCTACCCGCCCTATATATTCAGGCGGGAGTCACCAGGTCACCACAAGGGGCCTGGCGGGGTTTCCCCATTCGGAAATCCTCGGATCACAGCTCGTTTATCAGCTCCCCGAGGCTTATCGCAGATTACGACGTCCTTCTTCGGCTCCAGATGCCAAGGCATTCACCGTTTGCTCTTAAAAACTTGAAAATCACATGAGTTTAAGAAACCACAACTCGAAAAGTTGCAGATCCAATGATT
>NZ_JALGRS010000024.1:3734-5482 GCF_022815565.1 Rathayibacter sp. VKM Ac-2926
AACGCATGGTGTCCAGATGCTCCTTAGAAAGGAGGTGATCCAGCCGCACCTTCCGGTACGGCTACCTTGTTACGACTTAGTCCTAATCACCGATCCCACCTTCGACAGCTCCCTCCTTGCGGTTAGGCCACTGGCTTCGGGTGTTACCGACTTTCATGACTTGACGGGCGGTGTGTACAAGGCCCGGGAACGTATTCACCGCAGCGTTGCTGATCTGCGATTACTAGCGACTCCGACTTCATGAGGTCGAGTTGCAGACCTCAATCCGAACTGAGACCGGCTTTTTGGGATTCGCTCCACCTTACGGTATCGCAGCCCTTTGTACCGGCCATTGTAGCATGCGTGAAGCCCAAGACATAAGGGGCATGATGATTTGACGTCATCCCCACCTTCCTCCGAGTTGACCCCGGCAGTCTCCTATGAGTTCCCACCATGACGTGCTGGCAACATAGAACGAGGGTTGCGCTCGTTGCGGGACTTAACCCAACATCTCACGACACGAGCTGACGACAACCATGCACCACCTGTATACCGACCTTGCGGGGCAACCATTTCTGGAAGTTTCCGGTATATGTCAAGCCTTGGTAAGGTTCTTCGCGTTGCATCGAATTAATCCGCATGCTCCGCCGCTTGTGCGGGCCCCCGTCAATTCCTTTGAGTTTTAGCCTTGCGGCCGTACTCCCCAGGCGGGGAACTTAATGCGTTAGCTGCGACACGGAGACCGTGGAAAGGTCCCCACATCTAGTTCCCAACGTTTACGGCGTGGACTACCAGGGTATCTAATCCTGTTCGCTCCCCACGCTTTCGCTCCTCAGCGTCAGTAACGGCCCAGAGAACTGCCTTCGCCATCGGTGTTCCTCCTGATATCTGCGCATTCCACCGCTACACCAGGAATTCCATTCTCCCCTACCGCACTCTAGTCTGCCCGTACCCACTGCAGGCCCGAGGTTGAGCCTCGGGTTTTCACAGCAGACGCGACAAACCGCCTACGAGCTCTTTACGCCCAATAATTCCGGACAACGCTTGCACCCTACGTATTACCGCGGCTGCTGGCACGTAGTTAGCCGGTGCTTTTTCTGCAGGTACCGTCAAGCCGAAGCCCTTCTTCCCTACTAAAAGAGGTTTACAACCCGAAGGCCGTCATCCCCCACGCGGCGTTGCTGCATCAGGCTTTCGCCCATTGTGCAATATTCCCCACTGCTGCCTCCCGTAGGAGTCTGGGCCGTGTCTCAGTCCCAGTGTGGCCGGTCACCCTCTCAGGCCGGCTACCCGTCGTCGGCTTGGTGAGCCATTACCTCACCAACTACCTGATAGGCCGCGAGTCCATCCTTGACCGAAAAACTTTCCACCCGCACCCGATGCCGGGGCAGGTCGTATCCGGTATTAGACGCCGTTTCCAGCGCTTATCCCAGAGTCAAGGGCAGGTTACTCACGTGTTACTCACCCGTTCGCCACTAATCCACCCAGCAAGCTGGGCTTCATCGTTCGACTTGCATGTGTTAAGCACGCCGCCAGCGTTCGTCCTGAGCCAGGATCAAACTCTCCGTAAAAAAATTACGAACACCAACCCCGAAAGGAAGGCACTCAAGTTTGACCTCTAGCAAATAAGACATCATTACTGACATCAATTTCCAAAGGAACCCAACCGGATCACAAGACCCGGACGGGGTTATAAATTTGGCATTGAACATAGTGCACGCTGTTGAGTTCTCAAGAATCGGACACATCCCGCCTCCACACCAGAAGAG
>NZ_JALGRS010000025.1:0-1554 GCF_022815565.1 Rathayibacter sp. VKM Ac-2926
TCTACTTGGAAAGGGATGGTGACCTTTCACGCGGTTCTGGGGGTGAGGGTGACGTCGTAGCCGAGGGTCGCGAGGGTTCGGAGGGCGTTGTCTCGGGTGCGTTCAGGGTGGCGAGGGCGGTAGTAGTCGGATCCGAGTTCGTCGTAGGGAACGCCGTTGCGGAGCATGTTCCAGATGATGGTGAGAAGAGTGTGTTCGATGGCGACCACAGCTTTGAGTCCGCCGGTTCGGTAGCTCACTCGCCGGTATTTCGCGTAGAGGCGTCCGTTCTTGGAGCGGATGATGGTGAAGACGACGATTCCGAGAGCGGCTTTGAGGTAGGCGTCGCCGGGATTGATGTGCGCCGATTTGATGCGGCCTGCTGATTGATGGAGACCTGGTGCGACTCCTGCCCAGGAGGCGAGGTGTCCTGCGGTGGGGAAGACGCTCATATCCGCGCCGATCTCGGCGATGATTGTGTCTGCTGCGTTTTCTTTGATGCCCGGGATCGTCATCAGGAGTTCCCGGGTTCCTCGAAAGGGTTCGATCACCCTCTCGATCTGATCAGTGATCGCTGCGATGTCTTCGGTGATCGCGTCGATGCGGCGCAAGTGCAATCGCACCATGAAAGCGTGGTGATCCCGGAATCTGCCTCGCAGGGATTCGATCAACACCGGCGTTTTCTTCGCTAAAGATGCGTGCGCGAGCGCGGCCAAGGCCTCCGGGTCCCGTTCCCCGGCGACCAGGGCGTCCAGGATCCGCCGACCCGTCTGGCTGCCCAGCGTGGAGAGGACGGAGCTGATCTTGATGCCGGAGTCCTCAAGGTTCTTCTCCAGCCGAGCCCACTCGCGGTGCTGCTCCTGCCCGAGGTGGCGGCGGGTGCGGGTCAGATCGCGGAGCTCCCGGATCCGCTCCGGGGGCACGAACGAGCTGCGAAGCATGTTGTGAGCGGCGAGTTCGGCGAGCCATTGCGCATCCAGGACATCCGTTTTCCGGCCCGGCATGTTCTTCACCTGCCGGGCGTTCACGAGTTCGACGTTCAATGTCTCCGCGAGCGTGAAGAAGAACGGCTTCCAGTAATCACCCGTCGCTTCCATCACGACGACCTCGATTTCGGCCGCTTCCAAGTCCTGCCGCAGTCGCTCTATCTCGGAGACCGTGGACCCATACGTCGTCACGGTCTTCGTGAACTGATTCCGCCGCCCTGCCGGGAGCCGCAGACAGACCTTCGCATCTCTCTTAGAGATATCCAAGCCCGCGGCACGTTCGTAAACGACATCCATGACACCCTCCGATCGACTTCATCGGCGCCGGCCGGCATCGACGAGTGTCGCGGGGAGAGCAGGGATCAGAGTGATGAATCTACTTGTCGGGCTCCACCGGCACGAAAGCCGGATAGGCACCAATCCGCGGTTCCCGCGGACGCCCTCCAGGCCACGCTCGATAACAAGCTCGAAGCATCAAGATCCATCGGCCTCGACCGCGACCCCTCCATCGTCCAACCACAACGAGCCAGCCACAAGATCCTTTCCCCGCCCTGCACTGGCGCCGAAGGCGCCCCCTCCGCTCGATACG
>NZ_JALGRS010000026.1:0-1301 GCF_022815565.1 Rathayibacter sp. VKM Ac-2926
AGCGGGCGTATCGGTGATTGCCTTGGTGTGTCGCGGGGTTCTGACTCGTCTGCGTATCTGACGCCTGGCAGGGCTGTCTGGATCTCGAACTGTCGAACCCCGCGACACCGTAAGCATCCGGTCGGCTGGTCATGACTTGATAGAAGCCTGACCGTCCTGTGGTCTCATCACCGATTTGTCTGCCCACTGGCCGGATGCGTGACCCGATGAAGGGATGCATCCAGCATGACAACGAACACGCTCCAAGCCCAGCCCGACCGGGAGATCGTCGCGGGCATCGACACACACGAGAACAGCCACCACGTGGCCGTCCTCGACTCCACGGGCCGCCTCCTGGGCGATGAAGCATTCCCCGCGACGAGCACAGGTTTCATCGAGCTGCTGTCCTGGGTCAGCGTCCTCGGGACGCTGGTGCGGGTCGCAGTCGAGGGCACCAGCTCCTACGGAGCCGCCCTGACCCGGTATCTGCTCGCCGAGAACGTGGACGTCATCGAGGTCCCACCGGGAGACAAAGCGCAGCGCCGCCGGCGAGGCAAGACCGACGCGTTCGACGCCGAAGCCGCCGCGCGCCGCGCTCTCGCGGAGACCTCACCGCGGATCCCGAAAGACACGACCTCGTCCGTTGAAGCGCTGCGCCTGCTCACCAACACCCGCAATCTGCTGGTCAAGCAGCAGAAGGAGATCGCCGGGCAGATCGATCAGTTCCTGATCACCGCCCCCGACACCCTCCGCGAGCGCTCCCGCGAGGGCACCCGGAAGACCCGCATGCGCCGCCTCGCCGAACTTCCCGAGACCGCCACCGCAGACATCGTCACCGACACCCTCACCCGGCTGCTGCGCCAGCACGCGACCCGCTGGCTCACCCTCGACGCCGACGCGACCGCGATCGAGAAGCAACTGCGCACCCTCATCGAGATCCGCGCCCCGAAACTCCTCGAGGTCTACTGCGTCGCCGCCGTCACCGCCGCGCAACTCCTCGTCGCCGTGGGCGAGAACGGCCACCGCATCCACTCCGAAGCAGCCCTCGCGAAACTCTTCGGCGCAGCACCCCAACCCGTCTCCTCCGGCAAAACCAACCGCCACCGCCTCTCCCGAGGCGGCAACCGGCAAGCGAACTGCGCCCTCCACCAGATCTCCATCGCCCGCCTCTGCCACGAACAACGAACCCGCGACTACCGCGACACCCACCTCGCCGACGGCAAAACCAAGAAAGACATCCTCCGCCTCCTCAAACGAGCTCTCTGCCGCGAACTCTTCCCCCTCCTCTGCCGACCTTGACAAATAGAAGCTTCGAGATCCAC
>NZ_JALGRS010000027.1:0-1168 GCF_022815565.1 Rathayibacter sp. VKM Ac-2926
CTTGTGGTCAAGTGGTTGTTGCAACGAGGAGTTGGTCGAGGCGTTGGGCGGGGGTGGCCCAGTCGAGGGTTTTGCGGGGTCGGGTGTTGAGTTCTTCGGCGATGGCGTCGAGTTGTGTCTGGGTGTAGGTGCGGAAGTCGGTGCTGCTGCGGGGGAAGTATTGGCGCAGGAGTCCGTTGGTGTTCTCGTTCGATCCTCGTTGCCAGGGCGAGTGGGGGTCGGCGAAGAACACGCGGCAGTCGGTGGCGAGGGTGAAGGTGGCGTGGCGGGCCATCTCGATGCCCTGGTCCCAGGTGAGGGTGCGCCGCAGATGCTCGGGGAGTCGGTGCATGAGGGTGGTGAGCACAGCGGTCACGTTTCCGCTGGTGCGGTCCTCGGGGAGTGAGCCGAGCATCACGTAGCGGGTGGAGCGTTCCACGAGGGTGATGATCGCGGAGGTGCCTCGCGCGCCGATCACGAGGTCGCCTTCCCAGTGCCCGGGAACGGCGCGGTCTTCGGCCTCGGCGGGGCGGGTGCTGATGTTGAAGTCCTTCGCCCAGAGCCGGCCCGATCGAGCGGCGCGCGCGCCTCGGGACTGCGGGCGGCGAGAGGCGCGTGCTGAGCGCAGCAGCAGTTCGTGCGCGAGTTCTCGGCGCAGCTCTCCGCGGGTCTGGTAGTAGATCGCCTGATAGATCGTCTCGTGAGACACGTGATACTCCGGTCGGTCAGGGAACTCGCTCTTCAGCCAAGCAGACACCTGCGACGGGGACCACTTACTCCGCAGCTTCTGCTCGACCAGACCCCATAACAGCGGCGACGCGGCCGGCCGCCTCGCTATGAGCTTGCGTGGTTTCGGGCGCTTGGCCCGCTCATCCGCTTTGCGCTGCGCGACGGACGCGGAATACGCCCACCGGTACTCACCCCCCAACCCCGGACCTGTCCCCGACGCCACGGACCGGCGACGATCAGGATGCCGCGCGAGCATTCCGGCGGTGTGAGCACCCCGATACACGTTGTTGCGTTTGAGCTCCCGCCACACCGTTGACCGATCACGTTTGATCAGCTCCGCGATCTCCGGAAACCGCAACCCCCGAGCGAACAACACCGCGATCTGACCCCGCTCACCCGCATCCAACCGACGACCCGGCATGCAACCACCCCTCCGTTGCAACAACCGTATGAAACCGCC
>NZ_JALGRS010000028.1:0-581 GCF_022815565.1 Rathayibacter sp. VKM Ac-2926
GGACTGCCAGTGCGACGACCCGTTCCCGTGCGTTACGAGAAGGCTCGGGCCGGCGAGCTGGTGCACATGGACATCAAGAAACTCGGTCGAATCCCTGACGGCGGCGGATGGCGAGCACACGGCCGAGGATCAGCGCAGGACCGCAGCTCCCACGTCGACAGAACCCGCGCCAAACGAGCCGGAGCGGCCGGCTCCCGCGGCTTCCGCTATCTGCACCACGTGGTCGATGACCACTCAAGACTCGCGTTCTCCGAGCTCCTCGCCGACGAACGAACCGACACCGTCATCGAGTTCTGGCGCCGCGCGACCACGTTCTTCGCCCGTGCCGGCATCACCATCGAGCAGGTCATGACCGACAACGGCCCCGCCTACCGATCTCACGCCTTCAACGCCGAGCTCGGCACGATCCGCCACCGCTTCACCCGCCCCTACCGGCCCCAAACCAACGGCAAGGTCGAGCGCTTCAACCGCACCCTCGCCGCCGAATGGGCCTACGCCACCACCTACGACTCAGACGACGCCCGATCCGCCACCTACGCCGCTTGGCTCCATCACTACAATCACCACCGACCCCACACCGG
>NZ_JALGRS010000029.1:0-531 GCF_022815565.1 Rathayibacter sp. VKM Ac-2926
CACCGTTTGCTCTTAAAAACTTGAAAATCACATGAGTTTAAGAAACCACAACTCGAAAAGTTGCAGATCCAATGATTGGCAAGAACACAACCCGAAGGCTGCTCCTTGCGAATCTTGTCGACCCGAACAACCCGCAAAGGCTGCCCGAGTCTAAGATGCTCGCGTCCACTGTGTAGTTCTCAAAATACGGGCGGTATCCCTCCCCCACACACCCAGGCGTGGAAAAAGGATCCAGGAGAGTCGAGATCCAGCCACCCCCGAAGGAGCAGCCGGCCCGGTCCCTCAGGACCCAACAGCGTGCATGTGCAGTAGCCCACCCGCTCGTGCGTTCCCAACCCGAAGGCTGTACTGACACGAGACGAATCTCTTCCTGCACCCAGTTCAATGTTCCACCCATGAGCTACCAGCAAAGACATTCGCTTTGATCTGGCGCCTGGAACAACCTCTACGCCGAAACGCATGGTGTCCAGATGCTCCTTAGAAAGGAGGTGATCCAGCCGCACCTTCCGGTACGGCTACCTTGTTACGACT